>JAFDFW010000894.1 GCA_019309605.1 Deltaproteobacteria bacterium
CCTACTCGCCAAGCATTCGCCAGCAGAGCTCGTCGCCTGTCTCCTGAAGCGAGAAGCGGAACGCAGCCACGGCAGTCCCAGACAAGTTCGGGACGATGGAAAGCCGTCTCAGCGCGAACGCAACCCGCGCAAGGTGGGCCCGAAGTCGCCAACGCGGAAGCGGCCGCAAGGAGACTTCATCACCTATCAGGTCAGCTGGGGCGAGCATGCCGGCGCCGACACGCGGCGGCTTTTGGCGATGGTCTGCCGACGCGGAGACGTGTCGAGTGATGTCGTCGGCGCGATTCGAGTCGCACCGAAGAGCTCCACCGTGGAGATTTCGTCCAGCGTCGCGCAGCAGTTCGAGCGAGCCGTGACCCGACCGGACAAACGAAATCCGCGCGCCAACTTCCGACGCTGGGATCCCAGCGCAAGCAGCAAGCGTCCCCGAGCCCGTGCGGCGCACGCAAGCTAGGAACCGCCAACTACTCGAATTCGTCGAGAAGCTTGCGGTCGACGTGCTTGCTCACCGTGCGTCGGTCGACGCCGAGCGCCTGGGCTGCCTTTTCAAAGCTGCCCTTCTGTGCGTAGACCCAGCTGCTGTATGCGGACATGACGCGGTCCATGTCCGCCTCAGCACCTTGCATCTCGGCGAACAGCACCTGAAGGCCGCGCTTCGGTGCCGGGGTGTCGGGCGGGGTGTAGCGGTCGTGAATGAGTAGGTTTCGGACGCACTGCTCGAGCTCTCGCATGTTGCCCGGCCAAGGGTAGTTCGCCCCCACGCTGGCTTCGACGCCGCAGACGAGGTGGTCGATGAGCTCTGGCTCGCCCGAGCCGAGCGTACGCTGCACGATGACGTTCACCAAGTGCCGCAGCTCGTCCAGGCTGCCGCCCAGCTGCTCTCGTAGCGAGGGAGTGCGAATGATGTCGGCGCACAAGCGATAGTAGAGATCCCCGCGAAATCGGCCTGCGGCCATCTCCTCGGACAGGTTGCGATTCGTTGCGGCGACGACTTTGCCACCGAACTCCCGGGGCTGCGTGTCCCCGAGGCGATGAAACTTGCGCGTTTGGAGCACGCGCAGAAGCTTCACCTGCACTTCGCCGTCGAGCTCACCGATCTCGTCGAGAAACACGGTGTCGGACGGCCACTTCCCCTCGAGATGGCCGGCGCGGTCCTCCCCCGCCCCCGTGAAGGCGCCCCTCTTGTGCCCGAAGAGCTCCGATTCGATGAGCGTCTTGGACATGGCGGCTACATGAAGCGCATGGAACTGCTCTCTGAAATCCGTGCGAAAACGACGTCGCTGGACGTCGAACCCGATGAACCGTGAAAGGCCGATAGCGCTGGCGACGAGTTCCTTGCCGGTCCCGGACGGTCCTAGAATCAGCGTGCTGACTTCGTGCATCCGACCCTGCAGATGATCGAGATAGCGAAGCGGGTCGTGCGTGAACACCGATTCCCAAACGCTGGTACGGAGGGCGGCGGCGGCGCGGGAGGTTCCGAGAATCTGCGCCCCCACGACGGCGGACCGACGTGCTCGAGAAGCTCGGTGAAGTCGTCGCAGAACGCGTCATAGAAATCGATCTTCAGCGAAGCCTCCTCGGCGATGATCTCGAAATAGAAGGCCTGCTCATATCGGTAGTACAAGACGTAGAGGGCCACTCCTCGAATCAGGGCTCGCTCGCGTTCGGAGGCATGCTCACCACGGGCCAGTCGCGTCTGGGCGATTTTCATGTGCGCTTCGGCGTCCCGTTGGATGGCCCGGAGAACGGGGTCTTCGAGTGACCACTCCAACGGGCGACTCCAGGCCGATGATGCAACCGCCCCATCCCCTAAGATCAGAGCTTCGAGGGCGCGACGCTCATCGCCGAACGGGTTGATGAAACCCAGACGTCCGATCGCGTCCAGCCTGCGGGCAGCCTGCTCTTCCAGCATGTACAAATACTGTACATCAAATGTGCGTTTTCTGCTCAAGAAGTCACTGAGCCCTGTCAATTCATGAGCATTTTCAATGCTCTTCGAACTGGCACGGCCCCTGCTCTACCGGACACAGGAGGTTGCCCATGAATCGAGTGCAGCGTTGGACGATGACGATGACGAGCTGGGTCGATGGGGTGCTCGCACAGATCGAGAACCACGAGGCGAACGTGGATGCGGCGATTGTGAGGGTGCGGAAGTCGACCGCCCGCGCCCGC
>JAFDFW010000223.1 GCA_019309605.1 Deltaproteobacteria bacterium
CTGGCACCCCCACTACCACTACCACTGGCACCACCGGCACGCGCACTACGGGCGATCTCCCGCGTACCGCCACCACCGCTACCACCACGCGCAGACGCACCGCAAAGCGCACTATCAGCATCACAACAACCCCAGTCACGGGAACAAGCCGGGGCACGGCGGCAGCGGACGTCCACCCAGTCAAGGGAGCGGCACCAAGCCGTCGCAGCAACCGAGCAACAGGCCCTCGCAACAACCAAGCAGCAAGCCGTCGCAGCAGCCCTCGACTAAGCCCTCGCAACAACCGAGCAGCAAGCCGTCGACCCAGCCCTCAAATCGAGGCGGATCGAGCTCGGGCAGCAAGAGCAGCGGCAGTAGCAACCAGAGCGGAAACCGCAGTGGCAGCAGCGGTCGAAGTGGCGGTGGGCGTCGCGGCGGCGGTGGGCGTCGCTAGCTGAACGAGGCTACCTCCGGCGAACGAGGACGCCCACGTAGGGTGCTAACCACCACTGCGAGCTCTCGAAGAAGCTACCCTTGCCGGTGAACGAGTACTGGAAGCCCGCATCGATGTAGACGCCGCCCTTGATGTGGAAGCCGAGGCCCGCCTTGCCCGTGAACCCGGGCGTGAATCGGTAGACCGAATACTGGCTACAATACCAATAGCCGCAGCCCACCGCGGTCTCCTGGAAATTCCAGAAGTTCATGTCGAACGAACCCGTAATATACGGAAGGACGACCTTGAGATCCGGGACCTGGAAGCGAACTTCGGGGAGCGAGAGGTAGATGCGGGTCAGCGGCGAGCGTCCCGACAGGATCGTTCCACCGACGTTCACACCATTCAGATCGATGGGCATCCACTGGAGACCCGCATCCCCGCCGATGACGAAGAACCCGAAGTCGGCTCCGCCGAAGAAGTTGATGTTGGCACCGGGACGAACAACGTCGCGGGAAACGTTCAAGGCGATCGGCACGCCGATGCTGAGGCCCCATGTAAACCCGACCTCGAGGCCTTTCTTCTCTTCGGGCTGCTGCACCGCGGGCTGTGGGGTGGTCGAGACCATTTGGTCGGACGGAGCGGGTGGCGGTGTTGGGGCCGTCGTGGCGGTGGTGGATGTTCCCTCCTGCGTCGAGGCATCCCACTGGGCAGACGCCAACGTGGCGGGTAACCAAAGCGCCACCAAGAGCGCCGCAAACCTCAAGTCAATCTTCCTCATGCTGACCTCCCCGATCCCGGAGACTCTATAGCTCGGAACGCCATTGTTCAACGTTCCGGCCGCCTTGAGAGGGGACGCGTCTTCGACTAGCACTAACGCACCTTCAGGGGCCGAATCCTCGGCCGGGCACTCTAGTTTCACGGGGATTGAATATGCACACCGCAGCACGATGGTCACGGCTTCGGCCATTCGCGATTGTCACACTCGCTCTGACACTTGGCTCTCTCGCTCCGTTGGCGGCTTTCGGACAGGACGCGGCAATAGCGGAGAAGAAGTCCGTCGAACAAGAGATCCAGGAGCTAGTCGCCGATCTGGAAACGCGCCGCGCGGACCTCGAAGAGCTCACCGCGAAGGTTTCGAAGAACCCAGATCGCGCCGCGGCGGTGATGATGGAAAAGGAGCTCTCGGAGCGGAGGGCCCGGTACAGACGAGACGTGCAGCATCTCGTCGAGCTCGTTGTCGCGGGCAAGGATGCGGGCGCGGCGGTCGCGCAGGGGCGAGCCACAGCCACCGAGCTCCTCGAAGTAGACGAGCAGGCGATGCGCAAGAAGATGGAGGAAGTCGACGCCAGGATCCTCGAGCTCGTGGATACCGCGGACAAGGGCAACCCCGAGGAGTCCGACAAGGCACGCAGCCAGCTCGTCGATGACATTCCTGTGTCGGCACGATTGATCAAGTACTTGGACGCCAACATCGACCAACGAAAGCAGCTGGGGCTCGACGTCGAAGCGGACACCGCGTACCTCCTCGAGCGAGTTCAAACCCGCTCGGATGTGACCGCCGGCCTGTTGCAGAACGCAAAGAGCGGGATCGACGACATCATGGGCCGCCCGGGCTCGAGCGAGGACGCTGACGCGCAGAAGCAGCTTGCGGCGCTCAAGGAGCAACGCGACGTCCTAGCCGAGAGTCAGCGCTTGAACGTGAGCATCATGGATGAACACGGCATCGACACGGCCGGGCTCAAGCAGGGACTCATCGGCGCGACAGGCAAGCTGTCGCAAGACATCCTCGACAAGGACGTCGCCACCGGGCTCGCAGAAGCGTGGTTCGCGGACACGGCCGACTGGGTTCGCAGCAACGGGACATCACTCGTCTTTCAGATGCTCTCGTTCGTGTTGGTGCTGCTCGCGTTCTGGGTGGTGGCTCGAATCGCACGGGGTGCGGTGAGACGCGGCCTCGAGCGGTCCAAGTTGCGCATCTCCAGCCTCGCACGGGACTTCTTCATCAAGATGACGGGTCGGGTCATCCTGGTGCTCGGTCTGATCATCGCGATTGCGCAGCTCGGCGTCGAGGTGGGTCCGCTGCTCGCCGGGCTCGGCATCGTAGGTTTCGTCATCGGCTTTGCGCTCCAAGATACCCTCTCGAATTTTGCATCGGGCTTGATGATCCTGCTCTACAGGCCGTTCGACGTCGGTGACCTGATCGAAGCTGGTGGCGTCATGGGGAAAGTCGACCAGATGAACCTCGTGTCGACCATGGTGCTCACCTTGGACAACCAGCTGCTCGTCGTGCCCAACAAGCAGATTTGGGGAGGCGTGATCCGCAACGTCACACATCAGACCAAGCGACGCATCGATATGAAGTTTGGGATTGGATACTCGGACGACATTCCGAAGGCGGAGAAAGTGCTCACCGAAATCGCGACGAGCCACGAGAAGGTGTTGAAAGACCCGGAGCCTGTCGTTCGGCTGCATGAGCTCGGAGATTCGTCCGTCAATTTCGTGGTTCGTCCGTGGAGCAAGACCGAGGACTATTGGGATGTCTATTGGGACATCACCCGTGAAGTGAAGCAGCGCTTCGATGCAGAAGGCATTTCGATCCCGTTCCCGCAACGCGACGTGCACGTCTATCGCGAGGATGAGCCGGAATCGGCGCCTTCTACCGATGGCGGACAGCGTGCAACAACCCCCTCCACCGCACAGACGGTGGCACCCAGCAACGAGGACGACACATAGCCCCCGCGCGCAGAAAAAGGGGTCTGGCCCCTTCTTAGAACTCGGCGATTAGGCGGGTGGCGGCCTCGGCAGAGGTGTGGCGGTCGAAGTGGCGAAGGCCGAAGCCGGCTTGGATCTGAAAGCGGGCGCAGACCTGCCAGTGGACTTGGGGCATCCAGCGGATGAGATAGGCGTTTGGGAACCACTCGAAGTTCTGCTCCGTGGCTACGATCACACGTGGATGGGGCGCCCAACCCAAGGTGAAGTTGAGGAAGAAGCCCGCGTAGGTCTTGCCGTTGATGTGACTCTCGATCGCGGGGCCGACGAGTGCCACGAGCGTCACGGGTGGTGCCAGGCGTGCACCTAGAATGTAGAGCGCCGTCGAGACGAACGCTTCTTCGTCAATCACGTACTCGACGAGGCCTTGGAGGCCGTGCCCCGTGCTGCCGCCTTCTTTCATCGCAACCGTCCCTTGAAACGCGAACTTCAGAACCTCCAAATCGATGTTCTGTAGCCCTACTTCAAATTCGATCGCGAAGTTGTCGACGACTGCGGCTTCGATCTCAGGAGCCCACCACGCGGCCACAGGAGATGTGGGAACGAGGACCAGGGTGTTGATCTCGACCGCGCCCTGTTCTGCGCCGAGACCGCGAACCATGTCGAACACCATTGGTTCGGGAAAATCGAGCAGCCCATTGTGGGCCGGGTCGGTGCCGGTCCGCCTTTCTGTTCCGTCGTCCGTACCGTCTCCGTCCGTATCCCGCTCGTACGGATCGGTCTCACCGTGGTCCACTTGGTGGTTACGGTTGCTGTCTTCGTCCGCATCGGCGAGGCCATCACCGTCGGAGTCGAGCCGGACGTCGTCATCAGGCTCCTCTGCATCGACGACGCCCATGCACAAGAGCGACCCCGCACCAAACCAAAGCGCGGTTACCAGCAAGAGAAGCGCTGGGTTGGCAGACATGCGTGGACCCATTTCGGTATCACGAGGGCTTAGATCCATCCGAGGACGGGGCCGAAGACGACCAAGCACACGGCGTCAAAGGTGAGGATCGCGGCGACGGCGGCGGCTTGGCGCTTGATGCACTTCATATCATGCACCCAGTAGGCGACGACGAAGAACGGGAAGTAACCGAGCAAAAAAATCAGCCAGGGAGCGGAGCGGTTCCACCAGCTGTAGTCCCAAGTCAGGGCGTCGACCGCGTTGAGCAGATACTCGATGAAGACTGCGAGTGCGCTGAAGAAGACTGCGAAGACCCAGCGATTGGGCAAGCCGAGGATCTTCGTTTCTTTGGGTGGGAGCATGACAGTCGTCACGATGCCGAGAATTGCGAACATGAAGCAGATCTCGATGTTCAGGCCGATCAGGATCAAGTACGCGGTCTCGCCGGGCGCAGCCCACGCGGGCGCGTAACCGCTGAAGTGGAAGATCAGTGAGTTCCAGATTTCGTTGAACCAGTCCATGCCCCAGAGCGCGAGGAGCGCGAGACCTGCGAACACGACGCTGTAGTTCTTGCGGCCAAGCTGGTCGTGGTAGATGTAGAGGACGATCACGAGCAGCGGGATCACGTACCAGCGGAAGTCGGATGGATCGCGAAGGTGGGATAGAGCCTGTTGCGCGAACTCGGAAGGCATGATCGGGGCTTACCACCGTCGCTTGGGTGTCGCCTAGTGCAGAAATTGCGCGGAAAATTCGCTGCCTGGCCGATCTTTTGAATCCCGGGAAAGTGGCGCTATCCTCGGCAACGGTGCACGGAGGGTCGAGCACCAGCTTCAAGGTGACGTCCTATGCTGAGATTTCTCTCTAATCGATGGTCCTTGTTATGCCTGGCGGTCCTGATCGCCGGAGTCAGTGGCGGTGCGGTCGCCCTCGGCGAGCACGCCACCACCGAGCGGCACGATCGCGTGGAGATCATCGACGGGAAAAACGTGCTGCGAGCCCCCGGACTCGACGCTTGGAACGAGCGTCAACAAAGCCCGAAGAACAATCCCGGCACGACAGGGAACTTCGGCTCCGCGTTTCACTACGACTCCTTCGTCTATGACAAAGCCGCGAGCAGCCCGAAGGTAGCAGGCATCATTCGTCGGGGCACCGTCGTCGAAGTCGGCAACAAAGTCGGCGGCTCGGGCTGCACGAACGGCAGCTGGTACAAGGCCACCCCGTTTGGCTACGTCTGCACGGCGCTTGGCTTCCACGTGAGCGACACGCCGAGCACGAATCGATACGGCGTCCCGCCTGCCAAAGTGAGTAACCACCTTCCCTATACTTACTCTCGCGTCATCACCAAGCGGGCGCCGCGGTATTTCCGCATTCCGACGGTGCAGGAAGAGAAGCAAGCACGGCGCGCGATGGACAAGAAGGGTCGCACTCCCGAAGTGGTTTCTTCATTGATGGAGGGCGACTACTTCCTCGCCCTTGCGGAAAAAGAGACGCGCAAGGCCGACGGCGCGGTCTTCTATCGCACGATCCGGGGCCGCTTCGTTCTCGAAAGCGACGTCGAGCTCCGCCACCCGGATGTGGTTCGTGGAGAAGAGCTCGGGCGGGATGGTTGGCGCCTTCCACTGGCAATCGTGTACGGCGAGGATCGGGACTTGCTGAACCTGGACGGCAGCGCGCCCCAGGTGACCGGCAAGGCTCAGAAGCACGGTCGATTCGTGGTCGAGAAGGAGCTGACCAAGGACGATGTTGCCTACGTCTCGGGCGCTGCGGGCGCCGTGCGCCGTGACGAAGTGCGGATCGCACGGAAGAGCGAGCGTCCGAGCGGTGTGCCGGCCGACGGGAAGTGGATTCACGTCGATCTGTCCCAGCAAACCCTCGTTGCGTACGAAGGAGACAAGGCTGTCTATGCGACGGTCATCTCGAGCGGAAAAGAAGGCTACGAGCCGCCAACCGGCCTCTTCGAGGTTCAGCAAAAGTACATCTCGACCACGATGAACGCCAGGGACCCGATCGACGGCTTCTACGAGGTCGAAGAGGTTCCGTGGACGCTCTACTACCACGGTGGATACGCGCTTCACGGGGCCTACTGGCACACCGACTTCGGCAAGGTGCGCAGT
>JAFDFW010000895.1 GCA_019309605.1 Deltaproteobacteria bacterium
CGGCCTGTCTCTCGGCGTCTCGCTGCAGCCGTTTCTTCCGATCAACGACGACCTCGCGTTCGCCACGCTCGGAGACGCTCATGTGACGTATCGCTTCAAGAAGCCCGCCTACGTACGTGCAATGGTCGGTGCCTTCGGCGGGATCGTTTCGGGGCAAGGAAACCAAAGCGTGTTTGACGGATGGGTCGATGGCGGCTTCGACCACAAGTACTTCGAGCTCGGCCTCGGCGTCGGGGCCTTACGCACGGAGCGTTACGAGCAGATTCAGGGCGTGCAAGCGAGCTTCCTGCCCGCGATCGCCCAGACAGTGCGTTTCGGACCCCTGGATGGGCTCAATCTTTCTGCGAGCATCCGGGCAACGATCAAGAGCAAGGAGGTGAAGTTCGGAGCGGCGACGGCCTCGTTCTTGGCGCCCGTGCATCGGCGAGCCACGCTCGTCTTCAAGGGTGGAGGCGGCTCGCCCGCGCTCTATGGGTTCTTTACGGCGGGCGCACGGTTCCTCGTCAAGGGGAACGGCGGGTCCGGCACTCTGTTCGTCACCCCTGCCATCGGCTGGGCGATGATCAAACGGTTCGAGGACCAAGGCATCAGTGTCAGCGAAAACAACGTAAGCGGCCCATCCCTCTCCGTAGCGCTGGAGTGGCGGCCGTAGTCGCGCCCGGTGCGAAATCCAACCTGGGAAGGCTTGGGTGGAGGTGCAATGTTTGCGTCTTTTCGGGGATTTGGCGCAATGCGTTCGCGTGGGGGCTGGGCTAGTGGGCAGCGGCGCGTAGGTCGACGGACACGGCGATGTCGTTTGCGACTTTCAGCCGGACGATGGACGGTACCGAAATCAGATGGTCCTCGAGTGTGACGGTGAAGTTGGCCTTGATGTGAAGTGAGTCGCCGGACCACTTCACGGTCCCGTTCGCGGTGACCGGCTTGGTGACGCCGTGGGCGGTGAACTTGCCCTTGACCTGAACCTTGGTTTCCTTGTTCTTCTTGAGCTCTCCCGAGTCCTTCTTGCCGAGAATGACTTCGGTGATCTCGAAGTGAATGTTCGGGTTCTTCTTCGCATCGAGCCAGCCGTCGCCCTGAAGGTGTTCGTCGCGAAGATCGTTGTCGGTGCGTAGAGACACGACCGGCACCTTGAACGAACCCTTCGTCATCGTGATATCCGCCGGGTCGACCGTGACGCTCCCCCTGACCTTCGAGCTCTTGCCAGTCATCGTCTCGAGGGGCGCATCGGAGACGAAGGTCACCCGACTTTTGCCATCCTCACGTATGCGATACGTCGTGGCATCAGCCTGGGAGATCGCCGGGGCCGCCATGCAGACGGCCAAGATCAAGCTGACTCTGGTGGCGTTCTTCATCATTCGCTCACTCAGCTCCTGAATTGCGCAGAACGCCTTATCTGTCTACTTTCGGTTTCAGGAAAGAAGGCGTTTGTAGCGGCTATCAGCTTATCCGCTCGAGGTGAGCCGCACGTGAGTTCGCGCGCGAATAAGCCGAAGGCGTTGAGCGTATGACCCATGCGACCGATCACGCGATCAGCAAGTGAGGGCGCGTGCAGTTTTGTTGGCAGACAAAACTCTACCTTGCCGTAGCTACACTCCCTGTATCTTCTTGGAAATCTCCGGGATGAATCTGTGCAGCGCTGCAGTCTCTTGGATTGTTCTGTTTTTCGCTGTGCGTTCCTGCAATCTCTTGGATCGCTCTGGATTCTTCTGCATTTCCCTGCATTGCTCTGCATTGCTCTGCATTGTCTTGGATCGCTCTGTGGGTTCCTGGACGAACTTGCATCACTCGACGAACTGCTCGCACCAAGCGGGTTCAAAAAAAACGAGGGCGTCAAAAAATAGTTGGCTCGTTTGAGAATACTTTGGGTCTCCAAAACCGATAGTCCCTTCGTGAGCACACGAACTCCTTCGAACGATGAGCGGCGCGCGGAATGGTGGAAGTTGATTTCACTCATCCGACCGCGAGATGCGTACCCACACTTCCTCGCCAGCAGTGTCGAGATCGAAGCGCTGCTTCGCGCCGGCCACACGATGCACCGGGTCTGGGAAGCGTACCGACAGGCCTCGACGCCCTTCCCTGCAACCTACGAAACCTTTCGGACCTACTGCGTCAAGCTCGGGCTCTCGAAGCTCAGAAACGGCCCCATCTTGGGCCCGTCGGACGTCGGCAGTACCAAAGCCGCTCCACCAAGCACCACCGCACCACCCAGCGCGAAGGCGCGGTCCTC
>JAFDFW010000896.1 GCA_019309605.1 Deltaproteobacteria bacterium
CGGGATCGACATGCAGTGCGTCGGCCGGCCATCGCCGAAGTCGATCATGCGCGTCTTCCACGCCGTGGGAACCCGGACCAACTCGCCATCGCGACGAATCGTGCCACCCCGGTGGATGTTCTCAGCCATCGTTTTCGCCGTGCCATGGGAGACGCCGCCGCCCCGGCCACGAAACGCAAGCTCCAAGTGCGTAGCCTCCGGGCATCGCGACTTCAGATGCGCGGCGAGACAATCCGAGGGGACGACATCGAACCCCGTTCCCGGCAGCAGCATGATGCCCGCACGCTTGGCTTCGTCGTCCATCGCCCAAAGGCCCTCGTAGACTTCCGCCTCTCCGGTGATGTCGGTGTAGTGCGTGCCGGTGTCGAGACATGCGCGCGCCATCGCTTCATAGGTGTGTGCGAACGGCCCCGCGCAATGGATGACCACGTCTATATCGCGAAGCGCGCTGCGAATCGAGTCCGGATCCGAAACATCGGCAGCCACCGAGTCGAAGCCGTAGCGTTCCGCCTGCTCACTAAGCCGTTCCGCATTGCGCCCAGAGAGAACGACATGGACGCCGTCTTCCTTCGCGAAGCGCGCGATCAAGTCCCCGGTGTACCCATACGACCCATAAATGAGAATCTTGCCTGGCATATCTGGGTACTCCTACTTCACATCTTTCACATCGACGGTGACTTGGCGGATCTTTCCGGTGAAGCGAGTCTCGTCGCGTCCGATGCCGATGCCTTCGGCGACTGGCGTCTGGTTGTCGAGACCCACGTCAGCCGTCTCATCCGCAGAGAACATCAAAGGTTGAGTCTTCTCGACCCGGCCCTCGGCGACGGTCTCTCCGTTGACGGAGAGAGTAGCCATGCCGCCCTTGCCAAATCCGCCTCCGTCGTAGACGAAGTCGAGCACGATGGTAGCCGGGCCCGGGGCCATCGCCTTGGTCGCGTCGATCGTGTTGCGCGAGAGTCCGAGGAAGTTGTAGGTGTAAATCGGCTTGGCGTCCTTCATGTAGAGCGACCAGCCTCCAAAGCGACCACCCTGGGCCAGGATCACACCATTGGCACCGCCTTCCGGGATCACGACCTCCGCCGTGATCGTCTTCGAGCGGTTCTTCACGTTGATGAAGGTGTTCTCGAGCATGCCGTTCATCCCGTCGTAGAGGGTGAGCGACATTCGATCTCCCAAGAGATCCGGACGCCCCGCGATGGCGGCGTTGAGACGCTCGACCGTACGGTCGTCGATGGGGAGCACGTGGTACTTCTGCGCCTCCTCCATGAACAGGGCTTGCAGCTCACGCAGCTTCTCGGGCTGCTCGCTGGCCAGATTATTCGCCAGGCTGAAGTCCTCGTGGACGTTGTAGAGATCCCAGACGTCGGACTCGAGCGGACGCTGCTTCTTCGTCTCCCAGGGAGCCCGGTGGAGCGTGCGCGCCAGCCAACCCTCGTGGTAGATGGCCCGGTTGCCGAACATCTCGAACTGCGGCGTACCGTTCACGCTTGCCGGTTCAGGCAAACCAGCCGCCTCGAGGATGGTGGGCGCAACATCGATGACGTGCGAGAACTGCGTGCGCAGTCCGCCCTTGTCATCGATTCCGTTTGGCCAGTGGATGACCATCCCGTTACGCGTACCCCCGAAGTCCGATGCCACCTGCTTGGTCCATGAGAAAGGCGCGTCGAAGGCCACCGCCCAGCCCGCGGCCATGTGCGGGAACGTGTGCGGACCGCCCCACTCGTCGATCAACGGGATGAGATCCTCGACCTTCTCCGTGACCTGATTGAAGTAAGTCATCTCGTTGTACATGCCCACGAAGCCGCCCTCGGCGCTCGTCCCGTTGTCCCCGGCAATGTAGATGAAGAGGGTGTTATCCAGCTCGCCGATGTCCGAGAGGGCATCGACCAAGCGGCCGACCTCGTGGTCGGTCTGCTCCATGAACCCCGCAAAGACCTCCGCCTGTCGAGCGAAGAGTCGACGGTGGTCAGTAGGTAGCGAATCCCAGTCCTCGATGTCTTCCGGCTTCTCGGCCAGCTTGGTGCCAGCAGGGATGACTCCCGTCTCCAACTGGCGCTCGGTCGTCTCTTGCCGAACTTGGTCCCAGCCCTCGTCGAACTGCCCCTTGTACTTGTCGGCCCACTCCTTGGGCACGTGGTGCGGCGCGTGGACGGCGCCGGTCGCGTAGTACACGAAGAAGGGCTTGTCCGGCGTCATCGACTGTTGGGCCTTGACCCAGTTGATCGCCTGGTCGGTCATATCTACCGTGAAGTGGTATCCTTCCGTGTGCGGCGGAGTGACTCGGGTCACGCCGTCGTAGATCAGCGGGTACCACTGATCCGTCTCGCCCCCGATGAAGCCGTAGAATTTGTCGAAG
>JAFDFW010000897.1 GCA_019309605.1 Deltaproteobacteria bacterium
TTGCCGTTCAGGATGACGTCGATCTCGCCGGTGACCACACCATTCGCATCGACGTCAGCGTCGAGCACGTAGTCCAGGAAGTTCGCATTGGCGTCGAGGAAGCAGCGACCCTTTCCCGTGACCTGGCCGTTGTCGATCTTGAGCTCGATGGCTCCAGAGCAGCTGTCCTCGAGTGGCTGCTCGTTGGAGTTTAGATCGTCGATGATGAGGTCGATCGAGATCTGCCCCTCGACTTCGATGGCCTCGAGCTCACACGCGCTCGAGCAGCCATCGGCGTCTTCGAAGTTGCCGTCGTCGCATTGCTCATCGGCGTCGAGAACGCCGTCGCCACATGCGGGGCCGTCGACCACCTCTTCATCGTCGGGGTTCTGCTCGTTGCCGTCGCCGTCTTCGAGGTTGGCATCGCCGTTGTTGTCGCCTTCTTCGCCGACGAGCTCCTCGCCAAAGCCGGGGTCCTCGTCGAACTGGGCATCACCCGCATCGCCACATGCGACGGCGAGGAGGGTAAGGAGGCTGAGGCTGAATGCGTTAAGTGTAATTTTAGTCATTGTGGTTCTCCTGGTTGGGTCTGGTTGGGGTTTCACGCTCGCGAAACCCGCGAGTGCCAGCGGATCCAATCCGCCTTTCAACTAGCCCTACGGCCTTTCCCCGGGCATTCGCGGGGGCCGAGCGACCTGCGAGGTAGCTGGCTATCGCACAGGCGCAGCGTTCTACGGCTTGTATTTCTTGTCGATTTGAACGGCGCCGTCTGGCAATCCACTCAGAAGCTTCCGATAGACAGGTCGCTTGGCCGCCTTATCGGTGACCCCGGCCATTGCTTCGTCGTAGTTCAGGCTCTCGAAGGACGCGCGTGTCATCTTGATCGTGCCAATCGTCGCCTTCTTGTACTTGAAGACGTGCGCGAGGCCATCCACTTCAGGGAGGTCACCGTACAAGAGCGGCGCGGTATAGAACGTGGCAAACATCATTGCGTCGCTCACCTCCTGTGGCGTGGACTTATCATTGACCGTCACCGCTTGTTCCAGAATGAATGTGATCTGGATGCCGGCGTCGGTCTGCTCGACGGCGCTAATCTGTGTGAGCCCTCGCACCTTCGCGACCAGTGCCCCGTCGTCCGCTGGAGTGTCGGACGCCGGCTCGCTCTCGGCTGAATCCTCTGTCGCCGCTTGGGGCTCCGCGGTTTCCGCTTTCGGCTCCGCGGCTGCCGTTGTGTCGGGAGCGTCCTCGGTCGCGCTAGGCGCTGCGCTGCTCGAGGCCTCCTTACTTCCTTGACACCCGAGTACGATGAAAGCTACCGCCAGCAATGGACCGATCCACATGAAACTCTTCACTTCTCACCTCCGGGTATCGTCTTCGCTCGGCTCCAATGCTAGTCGATTTGTCCTGAGGTTGCCTCCCGCCCGTGCGTGGATCCTTTTGCTTGCCGCCGCCGGCGCGTTCGGCTGCGCTACGGCTGCGAGCCCGCCGACGGTCCCAGTGGTCGCCGAGTCCAGTGTTCGGCCGGGAATCAACGACCCTTACGTCCAGCCCGATGCGCTCGACAAATTCACGCGCGTCCTGGAGGCCGAAACTCGTGAGGTCGCTCAGCACCGTGACGCAATCGTCAACGCTATAGGGCTTCGCAGGGGAATGGTAGTTGCCGACATCGGAGCGGGCACGGGCCTATTCGTCACCGAGATCGCCAAGCAGGTAGGGAAGCGGGGCCAGGTGTTTGCCGTGGATATCGTGCCCGTGTTTCTCGAGCGCATTCGGGAGCGCGCCGAGGCGGATGGTCTGACCAACGTCACCACCATCCAAGGCGAGGAGAAAGGGACCGCTCTAGAGCCGGTCTCCGTCGACCTCGCGTTCATGTGCGACACCTACCATCACATCGAGTTCCCGCAGACCTACATGCGTTCACTCTTCCGTACTCTGCGTCCTGGCGCGACACTGGTGCTGATCGATTTCGAGCGTGGAACAGAACTACTACCTACGCTTCCGGCGTCCCTAAAGCGCTCGCATTCGCCGACGGCAGGTTCTCACGGGCCCAGTCTCGACTGCAATGAACGGAAGGCTGAGCGTTGGTTGCAATCGGGGTGAGCGCAAGTATCGCGGACGCGGCGAAGGACCAAAGAATAGATCGAGACATAGGCCTTTTCCTTGGGCAACGGGGTCTCGAAAGGTACCTCAGGCGTCGTTCGCATGCCAGGGCGGTTGTACACCGGCGCTCTGCGGTTCGACCGTCGTAACGAAATCTGTCGCGTAGGGGGAGAGATTCTGGGGAGTTATGGTTCTCGGCGCAGACTTCGCGCTTTGTATCGACGACCGGAAATGGTACCAAGGAGCCGAGGTCCGGGTGAGGGAGCCTGTGCGCTCCTGTGAGCCGAGGAGGCCTTGTTGGTACTGGCTTTGCGGCCAGCGCCACCGCGCAAACGCTTCCCCAGTTCGATCTGAACCAGTTTCGACCTTCGGAGCTCGCCACCGATGGATTCGCAGTGAGCAACGCCGACGGGCAGGGCCATTTGCGGTTCGGCTTCCAACTCTACTTGGACTTCTCCCGAGACCCGATGGAGCTCCGCGTCACCAATGGACCGATCCCCGATCAGCGCCTCGAGATCGTTCACTCGCAGCTCACCGGCCATCTCACGTGGAGCCTCGGTCTGTGGGAGCGTCTCGTGATCTTCATGGACCTTCCGTACACCTTCATTCTCGGCGACAACCTCAGCGACGTCGGCGCGGCCTTCCTCGATTCAATCGGCCTGGGCCTTCTGATTCCGGCGGGAAGGGGCCTCGGCGATTTATATGTGGGTGCTCGCGGCGTGCTGTACGGGACGCGCGAGAACGTCTTTCAAGTGGCCGCACAGGCCACCTTGACCACGAACACGGCGTCTGCCGCGAGGCCGCAGCAAAACTATCTCGGCGAACCAAACAAGAGCCCCAACATCGGCGGATGGTTCGAAGTCCTGGGAACCTTCAATGCCGGTGAGTACATCCGGATTCCGCTCAATGTCGGTTACAAAACTGGCTTCAGGCAAGACGTCCCGTCGCTGGAGCTCGGTAACCAACTTACCTTTGGAGCCGCGGTCCAAGTCCTCTTGGGGCTGGACCGCTTCATGTTCACCGTGGAAGCCTTTGGTCGAACCGCCGCCGCCTCAGGGACCGGGTTCGGCGGCCCTGCATCCCAAAGGCTTTGCCGTGGGTATCGCCGGCACTGGCGGCGTGACCTCGGGGTACGGCAACCCCGATTGGCGCCTGATCGGCATGCTCGGCTACACGATGCCCGGGAAGGAGGAAATCATCGTCGTGGATGAGGTGGATGCGGATGAGGACGGCATCGTCGAGCCGGATCTCGACCGCGACGGCGACGGCGTCCCCGACCAAATCGACAACTGCCCGGACGAGCCGGGCCCTCTCGAAAACCAGGGTTGCCCGGAAGAGCAGCACGTGGTCATCGAAGACAGCCGGCTCGAGATCCTCGACAAGATCTACTTCAACTCGGACAGC
>JAFDFW010000898.1 GCA_019309605.1 Deltaproteobacteria bacterium
GTCCACATACGACTAGGCGCCGGCCCAATCGCTGTGCTGCCCATCGCGAGCCGTTCTCCTATGTAGAAGTCGAAGTGGGGATCAGCGGCAGTGGCAGGGTCGGTGCCAGCGTCAGAGCCAGCGTCGGTGCCAGCGTCGGTGCCAGCGCGAGTGCCAGCGTCAGAGCCAGTGTCAGGGCCAGCGCCACTGTCGGCGCCAGTGCCAGCGCCACAAAGCCTGTTATTCGCACCCTGAGTGGGCGTCTCCCTCCATTCGCCCTCAGCCGCTAGCCATCGCGCCTTGCAGCAAGTTCCTCACCATGGCCACGAACTGTTCTCGCGCCCGCTCCGGGCTCCAAGGCCGTCGCTGCACGTTGCTCCGCAGCCCCGGCGCGCCATGGTAGCTGAGCATGTAGCTCGCCACCCAGAGAGAAAACGCTTCCACGTCGAAGGCGGGCAGCTCGCTTCGCGCCTGTGCCGCCTCGACGTAGCCGATGCAGGCCGCAACGACCTCGCGCGCCGGTCCGCCCTCGCCTACCAGCGTGGAGTTGTCGGCGTCGAAGGTCTCGCGCAGCAACAGCGTTGCGTAGTCGGGGTGCTCCTCGCAGAAGTCCCAGAAGGCGGCGCACATCTGAACGATCACGTCCTCGGCCGACAGTCCTGTGTTCTGCCCGTAGCGATGGGCGATCCGCTCGGTGAGCGTGGACGACACCGTCGCTAGGATCTCCTCGTAGAGCTGGGCCTTGCCCTCCGGGAAGTGGCTGTAGACCGTCGCCGCGCGGATCCCCACCCGCTCGGCGATCTTGCGCAAAGACGCGGCATCGTAGCCAAAGCGAGCGAACTGATGAGCGGCCTCGCGCAGTAGGCGCTGTCGGGTGGCGGCGTCTGTCATCGTCCTCTCGGGACCCACTCCAGCGGTTGAACGCTTCGAAACAACTGCGTTGAACGCTACCGGAACATGCGTTAGGATTCAACCTAACAACTGTTAGGCCTGATGCCCTAAGGACCCCATGACCGCCACGACCGCAAACGAGCCAACTCCGACCGAGACACGTCGTCCCATCGAGAAACGCCGTCCGCCGCTGGTGAAGTCAGTGCCGTTCATTGGCCCGGTCCGGCAGTTCCTCGGAGATGTTCTCCCGTTCCTCATGGAAAGTCGCGCCGCCTACGGGGATGCGTTTCGCCTCCGGATGTTCAACCTCGAGATGACCTGCCTGCTTGGACCGGAGGCCATCGACCTGCTCGAAGCCGGCAGCTGCTTGCGGGTGAGCAAGTCCATGCACGTGCTCGACGGAGAGCTCGGCAGTTGTCTCCCCAGCACCTTCGACGGCCCCCAGCACCGGATGTTCCGCAAAGCGCATCTCGAGTTCTTGACTGCGAGCTTGGAGTCGAAGCGCCGGGTGGACATTCAGAGTCGCCTCGCTGAGCACACCGCGGGATGGCGCGCCGGAGATCAGGTGGACGTGCTTCATGAAGCCCAGGTTGCCCAGGTTGAAACGGTCGATGTCCTGTCGGTTCTTCTGAATGGCGAGCCCTTTCCATTCAGCAAGAAGGACTTGGCACTGGTCGTTCACACGCTGATCTGGGCCACGTTCGGACACGCGCCCCCGTGGGTCTTGCGGAATCCCGTCTACAGGTCTGTCCAGAAGCGCATGCGTTCGCATTTCTTGGATCTGGTCGCCCGGATTCGCACGAGCCCCGAGCGCGCCGCGACGCTGGTGGGGCGCTACCTCGATCTCGAACCTCCGATCGGGCGGGAGCGCTGGGAGGATCGCGATCTCGTCGCAGTGCCTTACAGCGCCTACCTGGCCGGATTCGATACCGTCGCGTCGGCCAGTTCCTTTCTCCTCTACCAGCTCCTCAAACACCCGGAACACCTGGCCAAGGTCAGGCAGGAGTTCGAGGAGCTCTCTCGCGAGTCCCCCGGCCCGGTCGCCCCGGTCAAGCAGAAGTATCTCCGCGCAGCGTTCCTCGAGGCCGTGCGGCTCAACCCACCGGGTACGGCGGTCATTCGTGTCGCCGACCGGGACTTCGAGTTCGCCGGCTACACGATTCGCAAAGGTGACGAGGTCCTGGTCGTCATCGCGAGCGACCACCTCAACCCGGAAATCTTTGAGCGTCCGAACGAGTTCGATCCGACGCGCTATTTCGCACCGCAGTCGGGCCCTCTGAGGCGACGGGTGCTGCCCTTCGGCAGCGGCAGCCACCGCTGCACCGGTGCCGTACTTGGCGAGCTGGTGGCCGTCGAGATGGTTTCCTATTGGGTGAACGGGTTCGACCTGCAGGTCGTGCCGGCCGGGCGAAAGGTCCGCGCGGTGGCGCGGCCCTTCACGCAGCCCAAAAGCCTGCGCGTAAAGGTGCTCGCTCGCCGCTCCGGCGAGGCTGCGGTGGGCTAGAGGAGCCAAGGAGCCCCCGTCGCGGAGCTCGCAAACGGACACAGACAGGCGATGCGCGACGCTATGCTTCTCGTGAGGGTTCGAAACGAGCTCGGATCGATTCGTCGCCAGGCCCCTTTGGTCGAACATGCTCGCCGGCGAACCGCTCAACCGGTAGCTCAGGCGCTCACGAGCAGGCCGCGCGGCCTGCGGTTTTAGCCGCGTTTTTCGCGTGCTTGACGGCGGAGTAGCAGCTGACGCTGACGCCGGCATTGACGCTGACGCTGGCACTGGCCTTGACGCTGGCGCTGGCCCTGACACTGCCGCTGACACCGGCACTGGCGCTTACACCGGCACCGGCGCTACGATCGCGCTGTGGGCTCGACGACCGGCAGACTGACCGAGTACCGGCGA
>JAFDFW010000899.1 GCA_019309605.1 Deltaproteobacteria bacterium
ATCGTTGCCGTGTTTCTAGTGGGAGCTTTCGTTGCGGGCACGTTCATCTCGGAGGCCAATCCCGTCTCAGCCGACACCCCGCCCAAGAAGAGCCAATGGCAGTACCAGTGCTTCGAGGCCTCGGGAGTCGCCGACGTGACGGAGCGCTCCAACAAGATGGGGCAGCAAGGCTGGGAGCTCGTGACTTCCGCTGGCACCAAGGGCTCGACGCTCTGGTGCTTCAAGCGTCCACTGTGGAAGCCAACGAAGTAAGCCTCGCGGCAGACTCGCTTTGGTCACCAAGTTGGGCTATTTGATGTAGCGCTGAATCGCTCACGCGCAGACGATGTCATTTCTCGCTGATCCACAAGTCAGGCGGAACGTAGACCGCCTCCCCATCGAGTTCGACGACTATGGGTTCGATCGATTTGGGTTATCCAAGGACTCGCTCGCGCGCGCCTACTCACCCATGGCGCACGTGTACCGTCATTACCTCAAGGTGACGGCCTTCGGTCTCGAGAACGTTCCAGCGCGCGGTCGAGCGCTCATCATCGCCAACCACTCGGGCGGGCTCGGCTGGGACGCCTCCATGATCCTCTCCTCGCTGCTCCTCAACGATGAAGCACCCCGGCTTGGCCAGGGCATGGCGGAGTACTTCCTGACGAGGACGCCTTTCATGCGACCCTGGCTGCGCAGGCTAGGTCACCTCACGGGCTTGCCCGAGCACGGGGAGCAGTTGCTGCACGACGAACGCTTGGTGATGGTGTTCCCCGAAGGGGCGCGCGGCGCCGGGAAGCTCTACAAAGACCGATACAAGCTCGTTCGCTTCGGGACGGGGTTCATGCGGCTCGCCCTCAAGACAGGCACACCGATCATCCCGACCGCGTTCATCGGAGGCGAGGAGACGTTTCCGCAGCTCTACCACATCAAGTGGCTCGCCAAGTTGGTCAATGGGCCGTTCGTCCCGGTGGCGCCGCAGTTGCTCCTCCTTCCGTTGCCGGTGGCTTGCCAGGTCTATTACGGGCCCCCCATGCATTTCGAAGGCGACGGCTCGGAACCCGACCACGTCATTCAGCAATACATCGAAGAGGTTCGTCACGCGATGGAGCGGCTGATTAGCATGGGGCTCGACGCGCGTCCTCGCTCGTTCATGTTCGACCGCATGCCGGACCCGCAGAAAGAGCTCACACGATGAAGGTCTTGATCACCGGCATCAGCGGCACGCTGGCGCGCGGCGTTGCATACCGACTCGTTCGGCGCGGATACCAGGTCATCGGCATCGATCGCCGTCCGTGGCCCGATGTGCCCGAAGGCGTCGAGATGCATCAGGTGGACATTCGGAAGCGTCCCGCCGAAGACGTGTTTCGCGTCTCTCGGCCCGATGCGCTCATTCACATGGCAACGGTCACCCACTTCACGACCGACACCGAAGAACGCTACCGGATCAACCTCGGCGGCACCCAAAAGCTGTTCGAGTACTGACCACACCGAAGACGAGCCTCCCCTTGCGGGTGCGTCCTTCAAAGAGCTGGCCGACCTCGTCGCGGCCGACCTCTACGCGGGCAGCGCCCTGTGGCGATGGCCCGAGCTCAATACAGCGGTTCTTCGGCTTTGTTACTTCCTCGGCCCGAGCCGGGGCGGCACCCTCGCCAGCTTCCTTTCGAAGAGCCGCGTTCCTCTGGTGATGGGCTTCGATCCACTCTACCAACTCATGCATGAATGGGACGCCGAAGAAGCGATCACCCTCGCGGTCGAGAAACAACTCCGAGGCGTCTTCAACGTCTCAGGCCCTCCACCAGTTCCGCTGAGCACCGTTTGTGAGGCCACCGGCCGGCGCGCGGTCCCTATCCCTGGGCCCCTCTACCCAACGGTCCTCGGTCGCTTCGGCTTCCCGTACCTCCCCGCCGACGCCATCGAGCACGTGAAGTTCCCGATCGTCATCGACAACAAAGCATTCGTAGAAGCCACCGGCTTCGAGCCCCGTTACAGCGCCAAACAAACCATGGAAGGCTTCCGCTGGAACTAAGTAGGGGATGGAACCACCTAACGAGCCACCAG
>JAFDFW010000224.1 GCA_019309605.1 Deltaproteobacteria bacterium
GCGCCAGTGCCAGTGCCAGTGCCAGTGCCAGTGCCAGTGCCAGTGCCAGTGCCAGTGCCAGTGCCAGTGCCAGTGCCAGTGCCAGTGCCAGTGCCAGTGTCAGCGCCAGTGCCAGTGCCAGTGCCAGTGCCAGTGCCAGTGTCCGTGCCGGTGCCGGTGCCAGTGCCAGTGCCAGTGTCCGTGCCGGGGCCAGTGCCGGGGAATGGCGTACAACATTGGTTTTGTTACACCGCCCGCCCACCCCCACCCGTAGTCCTCCCTGCCGCGCCCTGCGCTTTCGCGCGGGCTTGGCGGCGCTTTGCGCCGGCTTCGCCTTCGGCTCGCGCTGCCGCGGGTGCCTTGGGGGGCGTGCTGGGCTGCTTGGCTGGGTTGGTTTAGTTACATCCGACCCGCCCACCCCCACCCGTAGTCCTCCCTGCCGCGGCAGTCGCTTCGCTCTGCCTTGGCGGCGCTTTGCGCCGGCTTCGCCCTGTGGGCTTGCGCTGCCGCCTGCTGGGTTGGGGGGGCGTCGGGTGCCTAGGTCAGCTCGAAGTCCTTGCAGAACAGCAGCGCTGCGTTGGGATCGTCGTAGCGCGATTTCCGATGCCGGTGTGTGGGGAAACCATGTGCGCACCCCGAGTCGGGATCGAACAGCACACAGTCTTCGCAGTTCCACTTGAGCCGGAAGCGCTCGCGCTGGTCGCGAAAACGTTCGTCCTGCTCAACCTTCATTCGAAGGTTCGATCTTGTTCACGCGGCGCTGGTGGCGGCCGCCCTCGAAGCTCGCGTTGAGGAACGCTTTGAGAATCTCGGCAGCCAGCCCTGCGCCCACGACGCGGGCACCGATGCAAAGCAGGTTGGCGTCGTTGTGTTGGCGCGTCATCGAAGCGCTAAAGACGTCGCCACACACCGCGGCGCGCACGCCCGAGTGACGGTTGGCGGCCATCGACATGCCGAGGCCCGTGCCGCAGACCAAGAGGCCAAGCCCTTCCCCGCGCCCGACAGCACTTGCCACCTGGTGTGCGTAGTCCGGGTAGTCGGTGGAATCGGTCGTGTGCGTTCCGATGTCCACCACTTCGTAGCCGAGCTCCGCAGCGACGCCCGAAAGCTCGCGCTTGAGGTCGAGGCCCGCGTGATCCGAACCGACGAAGAGGGTTTTGGCCATGGCTACGGGGCTTTTAGCACGAGCGCGCAGTTGGTCCCGCCAAAGCCAAACGAGTTGTTCATCAGGGCGCGAATTGGCCGCTCCTGGGCCTCGTTGGGCACCAGGTTCATCCCCGCCGCGACCGGGTCGGGGTTCTGCAAATTGATGGTCGGCGGAAGAAGGCCATCGCGCATCGCGAGCGTGCAGAGCACAGGCTCGAGCCCGCCCGCCGCGCCTAGAAGATGCCCCGTCATGCTCTTCGTGCTCGAAACGGCTAACCCGTTCGTTGCATGCGCGCCGAAGACCGTCTGAAGCGCCTCGAGCTCCCCGACATCACCCATCGGCGTCGACGTGCCGTGCGCGTTGACGTAGTCGATGTCTTCGGGGTTCAGCTTGGCGTCGGCGAGCGCGAGCTTCATCGCTCGCTGCGCGCCTTCGGCTCCCGGTGCGGGCTGCACCATGTGATACGCATCCGACGTGGCGCCATAACCGACGATCTCGCCCAAGATGTCTGCGCCGCGCGCGATGGCGGCGTCCCGTTCCTCGAGGAGCAGCACACCGGCGCCTTCGGCGATCACGAACCCGTCTCGGTCCGTGTCAAAAGGACGGCTCGCGAGTTCCGGCTCGTCGTTGCGCCGGGACAGCGCACGCATCGACGTAAACCCCGCAACGCCGACCGGAGTCACCGCACCTTCGGCGCCACCGGCAACCGCCGCGTCGATCTCCCCGCGTTGAATCCACCGAAACGCGTCGCCGATGGCATGTGCACCGGACGCACAGGCACTGGTGTGCGTGTAGCTTGGCCCCTTGAATCCCCAATCGAGAGTGACCTGCCCGGGCGCCAGGTTGGAGATGACCGAGGGAATGAAGTACGGCGATACCCGGCGCGGCCCTTTGTCAGACAAAGTCTTGCAGGTGTCCTCGAAGACCTCGAGCCCGCAGAAGCCGACACCGATGAAGGTGCCCACCCGCTCCTTCTCTTTATCGGTCGGTTCGAAACCGGAGGTCTTGACCGCTTGCGCGCTTGCGGCGATCGCGAGCTGAATGAAACGCGCCGCTTCGCGCAAACGTCGCTTCGGCATGTACTGCAACGGATCGAAGTCCGAGCACTCGCCCGCGATCTTCGAAGCGAAGTCGGTCGCATCGAAGCCTTCGATCGGCGCGATGCCGCTTCGCCCCTCGGAGACGTTCTTCCAAGTGGTCGCGACATCCGCGCCGCAGGGGCTCACGGTGCCCACGCCTGTAATGACTACTCGTCGCATCAACCGGCCCGGTCAGGGATGCACATTGGGCTACTAGCCCTTTTGCGCCTTGATGTATTCAATCGCGTCACGGACGGTCTTGATCTTCTCCGTATCCTCGTCCGGAATCTCGACTTCGAACTGCTCTTCGAGCGCCAACACGACCTCGACGACCGCTAGTGAGTCGGCTTTGAGATCCTCGATGAAGTCTTGCCCTTCTTCAATATCGGCCTCGTCGACGTCGAGCTTGTCCGACACGATTTCTTTGACCTTCGCAGCGATGTCCATCTGTTTCCTCCGTCACGCACGCGCTAGACGTGCATGCCTCCGTTGACCCGGACTACCTGCCCGGTGATATAGCTTGCCTCTTCGCTCGCTAAGAATACTACTGCAGCCGCGACTTCCTCGGGGCGGCCAATTCGCCCTAGGGGCGTCTGGTCGATGATGCCCTGCTTCCCTGCGTCTGGCAGATCTGCAGTCATATCAGTTTCGATGAACCCTGGTGCGACGGCGTTCACGGTGATTCCCCGAGACGCGTACTCGAGGGCCAGCGTGCGCGTCAGGCCCAAAAGGGCAGCCTTCGACGACGCATAGACCACTTGGCCGGGGTTGCCGGACTCCGCCACAACGCTCGAAAGATTGATGATACGCCCCCAGCGCTTCTTCATCATCGGACGGATACAGGCCTTGGCGCAGTATATCGGTCCGTTCACATTGGTGGCCCAAGTCAAGTCGAGGTCCTTCGGCGATACTCTCAACAAGAGTTGATCGATCGAGATTCCCGCATTGTTCACCAGGATGTCGATCCGTCCGTGCCGCTCGATCGCCTCCTTGAGGCCGCGGTCGACGGACTCTGGGTCAGCGACGTCAAAGCGGAGGAGCTCAGCTTGCCCACCTGCTTGTTCGATGAGGCCTAGTGTGTGTTTGGCGGCATCTTCGTTGGATCGGTAGTTGATGAGCACGAGCGCACCGGCTTCGGCTAGCGCAATGCTAGTCGCCCGTCCGATGCCACGTGACCCCCCGGTCACAACGGCGATTTTGCCCGCCAGATCGAACACGGCCTATTCGGTCTCTTCGGCGGTGCCCTTGGTGACTTGGCGACCCTTGTAGAAGCCGCAAGCCGGGCAGGCCCGGTGCGGAAGCATCACATCGCCACAGTTCGGGCAAGGGATCACATTCGGGGCGGTGACTTTGTCGTGATTGGCGCGCCGCTGGTCGCGCTTCATCGGGCTGGTTCTGCGTTTCGGTACTGCCACGGGCTCATTCCTCGTTCTTCGTAAGTGCTTCTTTGAGTTTGAGTAGGGGAGCGAAGCGCGCGTCGGGCACCGACCCCCCAAAGACCTCCTCGGGAGGCCGAAGATGCTCCGGAACGGCGATTCCCTCGCAGCTCTCCGAGCAAAGTGGTTTCATCGGCGCTTCGAGCAACAAAAGCTCGCGCACCATGGTGTCCAACACGACTTCGCTGCCGCTGTAGTAGTCCCGATTGACCTCGTCCAGCCGGACGTCGATCTCGTCGCTGTCCTTCGGACGCATCTGCTCCGGGCTGTAGAGCGTGGTCAGTGCGAGGTCCACGCCAATGGGAACATCACCCAGGCAGCGCGCACAAGTCGCGGCGACCTGAGCATCGATGTGCCCCTGTACCAGGACATCCGTTCCAGTGAGCTGCGCATGCACCGTGAACTGCCCGTTCTCGGTTCCCGCCTTCAGCTCAGTGTCGGCAAGCGCGGACGCCAACCAATCCGTGCGGATGGCAAAGTTCCAATCCCTCCCCGACTCGTCGAGGTCCTGGATCTGTAGGACGAAAATAGACATTGAATTCAGCGCGGCGGGCGACAGCCAAGCGACCCTCCCAGGCCACCAGAACGCGCTACTATTCGTCGTGCCCCAGGGACTGTCAAGGAGGGTGCTACCCCCCCGGTCTACCAAGTTAACTCTTTGTAATGTCAGGCACTTCAGCCACCAGCCCTGAACTCGCCCGCACCCCTGCCCACCCTCCACGCAGACACGAGCACTGACGCTGACGCCGACACTGACGCTGACGCTGACGCTGGCACTGACGCTGACGCTGACGCTGACGCTGACGCTGACGCTGGCACTGACACTGACACTGACACTGACACTGACACTGGCACTGGCACTGGCACTGGCGCTGGCGCTGACGCTGGAACTGACGCTGGCGCTGACGCTGGAG
>JAFDFW010000225.1 GCA_019309605.1 Deltaproteobacteria bacterium
GTTCGGCGGCGCCAACACCTTCGTGCTGCTGACCTCATCGCTGTTCGCTGTGCTCGCCCACCACGCGGCCGAGCACGGAGATGGCAAGAAGGCCGCCAAGTGGCTGCTGGGCACCTGCGCCGGCGGCCTGGTCTTCCTTTGCATTAAGGCGGTCGAGTGGACCGGTGAGATTCAGCACGGCTATACGATCACGGCCAACGGGTTCTGGCACTTCTACTATACGGCCGCGGGCCTCCACGCGCTCCACGTCATTGCCGGTTGCATCATCATGCTGATCATCGCGAACGACGCGCGGAAGGGCAAAGAGCTCCATCGGGTCGAGCTCATCGGAATCTACTGGCACTTCGTCGACATCATCTGGATTTTCCTCTTCCCGCTGCTCTACATCGCCAAGTGAGGACTGACGATCATGGCTGAACATCAAGACCACGCAGACGATCATGGCCAGGCCTTCTACGTGAAGATCTGGGCCATCCTGCTCGTGCTGCTCATCCTCAGTATCTTGGGCCCGATCGTGGCGCCCACCGCCTTTGGCATCGCCGTCGTCAAGGCGTACCTGGTAGCCGCGAACTTCATGCACCTCAATGTCGAGAAGAAGTACATCTCGTACCTTCTAGCGACGATGTTGATGCTCGTGTTGCTCTTCTTTGCGGGCACGGCTCCGGATGTAATGGAGCACAAGGGCCAGAACTGGGAAAACGTCGCGGCCGAGAAGGAAATCGAGCGGGCGCTGGAGGCCCAGGGTGCGGCAGACGCACACGGCGAGCACGGCGGGACACACGACGACGCCGCGCACTGAGGAAAGGAGGAATTGTTCATGCCTGATGATGCACTAGGTCGCGCTCACGGCGTGCCGGCCAGGCGCGAGCCAGTCCTTCCGAACGGTGTGCTCGGCATGCTGCTCTTCGTTGCCACGGAGATCATGTTCTTCTCCGGCCTGATCAGCGCCTTCGTCATCGGCAAGAGCAATGCGATCGGCGGCTGGCCTCCACCCGGACAGCCGCGCCTGCCCGTCGAAGAGACGGCCCTCAACACCGCGGCGCTGCTCGCAAGCGGAGTAGCGCTCTACTTCGCCAACCGGGCATTCAAGGTCGGCGCCCCGACCACCAAGCGCCTCCTGCTGCTCTCGATCGCCCTCGGCGGCTTCTTCGTCCTATTTCAGGGCGCGGAGTGGGTCGCGCTGATCGGTGAGGGACTGACGCTCACCTCAGGGCAGTTGGGCGGCTTCTTCTACCTCCTCGTCGGGACGCACGCGATTCACGTCGTCGCGGGGTTCATCATCCTGCTCTACACCTACCGTAAGCTGTCACACGACGACCTCGACCGCTTCACGTTCTGGCCGGCGCAGATCTTCTGGTACTTTGTCGTTGGCGTTTGGCCTATCCTCTACTGGCAGGTGTACCTGTGATGCGTTTCGCTCGAGCAGGTGTCGCGGCAGTTATGGTCGCCGTGGCCTGGGCAGCAGACTTCGCTTACGCGTGTCCGTCGTGCGCATCGCCGCTCGAAGAGAACCGGCAAGCATTCGTCGATACGACGGTCTTTCTGACCGTGGTGCCGCTCATGATGATGGGCGGTTTCATCTGGTGGCTTCGTCGCAGGATGCGCGCAATGGACGACGCCCTCGAAATCGCGATGCCCGAGAACCTGCTGCGCGATGCCGGGCCGTTCTCGAAGGGCCGCTAGAGCCGTTCCCAGACCGGCTGGCGGTCGTCGCAGCGCCGGCCGCGGCGCTCTTCGAGGTCTGTAAGGGCCACCGCAAACCGGCGCGCCGCGAACGCCAGCAGGAGCCCCGCCACGACGTCGATGAACCAGTGCCAGCGTAGGAACATCGTGGCGATGATGATGTTCGTGGCCACGAAGGCCAAAATCGGCCAGAGCCATCGGAACGGCTGTGTGTGCCGATGGGCAAACGCGTGCAGCGTAAAATAGACCGGGAACGCGGTGTGTAGCGAGGGAAAGATATCGAGCTGTGCGCCGGCGGTGGCCACGGCGAGCTCCACCTGGTTCCACCAGAATCCACCCTGCAGCGGCTGGTTGAACGAGATCGCCGCGACTGGCCCGGCGCCCGGCACGACGGTGTAGAGGAAGTGTCCGCACGTCACGATGAGCAAGGCGCCGGCCAGCATCTCCTGCTGACGCCTCCCTCGGTCGACGAGGAGTGAAGGGACCAGCATGAGGGCCATCACCAGGAAGTAGCCGTAGTAGAAGAACGACAACCACTCGACGACCGGCTTGACGTTCCAGGCCTCCATCCAAATCGCGGGCGTGGTGCCCAGAAGCCAACGGTCGATAGCGAACAACCGATAGTCTACTAGTTCCGGCTGAAGCGCCGGAAGTAGGGCCCGCATCGCGAAATACGAGAGCGGCATCGGCATGAATAACCCAAGGCGGTAGGTCAAGGCGCGCGCTCGTTGATCGCGAATCACTTCGCCCCGAGTCAGCACCAGGGCGCAGCAGGTGATGGCCAAGAGGGTGAAGGCCAGCCGGCGCGCGACGGCCGCATCAGGGCTGTCCGGGGCCATCAGCGCGCGCAAGAAGACGTAGGCGTGAAACGCGAGCATGATCACGTCCTGCACTGCGAGGTTCCGCGCCGTCACGCCTATCGTCGTTCGCGCTCGCTCAGCGAGGTTCCGAGTGAGTTCCAGCATACGGGTCCGACTGGGCCGAAGTGTGTCGACACGCCTATGCCAATGCAAGCAACTGGCCTCGTCGGCGCGCAGATTGTTAATTTACCCTCAGGGCGGATTCATTTCGATAGCAGACGTGACGTGCGACCTGGGGTACACCTCGCCCCATGGAAGAGGCTTCGCCCAAGCGCACGTCCATCCGCGACGACGCGCTCAATCTGCCCAACTTGCTGACGATGCTCCGCATCGTCCTGATCCCCGGAGTCCTATGGCTCCTATGGGACGGCACGCCCAAGGCGAACTTCTGGGCAGCGATACTCTACATCGGAACCGCGCTCACCGATCTCATCGATGGCTACCTCGCTCGCAAGTGGGGCCAGATCAGCGTGCTCGGGAAGTTCCTCGATCCGTTGGCGGACAAGCTCCTCGTGATGGCAACGTTGATCTTTCTTGCGTACCTCGGCCGCCTGCCATTTCTCGGTGTCGTCGCGGTCATCATCATGCTCGGCCGCGAGCTAGCCGTGACGGCGCTCCGGACGATCGCGATGAGCGAAGGCGTCGTGATGGCCGCGATGCGAACCGGCAAGGACAAGACCGCCCTGCAAATGGTCGCGATCCTCATGCTCATCGTGCACCAGCGTTACACGGTCTACTTCGGGTTCTATCAAACCGAGTTCGACTTCGCGGGCGTGGGTTTGGTGCTCCTCTACTTCAGTCTCGGCCTCGCTCTGTTGAGCGCCGGTGAGTACGTCAAGCTCTTCGTCGATGCCGTCGACGCGAAAGAAGAGCGTCTCACACAAGCCACGTCGTGACTGAGCCGATGGGAACGTTGACGGTGGAGGCGCGCGCGACCCGGCAGATAGTGGGCCGAGTCGTCCGCGGAAGCAGACTCCAGGAGGCGTTTCGCCAGCTCGTCGACGAGCACGAGCTTCGAAGCGCGTGGGTCAGCGCGATCGGCGCGTTCGAATGGATCGAGGTCACCGAATACGATCAGGTGGAGCGCCGGTACGAAGAACCGCATCGCTTCCAGCAGTGCGAGCTCTTGTCGATGCAAGGCAACCTGTCCGAGCGCGATGGTGAGCCGTTCTGGCATCTTCACGCGACAGTCTCTCTTCGTGAGAATGGCCGCGACGTGACCTATGGCGGGCACGTCGTCGATGGTTCGGTGTTCGCGTTGGAGTTCCGGATCGAGTGCTTCGACGAGCTCGAGCTGAAGCGAGCTAACGACGAAGCCACGGGGCTTCAGCTCTGGGCCGACCTCGGGGAGCGAGCGGGCCGGGGGCACGCGGCCCCAGGTCCCGAAATAGCGCCCGAAGCAGCTCCCGCAGGCGTCACGTGGGAGATGGCGGCACAGGTCTCGGCCCGGGCACAGCCTGCTGCGCACGAAGAGTACAAGCCGGAAAAAGGGGACTGGATCGAGCACGCGAAGTTCGGGCTCTGCAAGATCGAAGGACTGTCGGGCGACGGCGTGTGCATCATCAAGTTGCCCGATGCGCGCCGTAAGAAGATCAAGATCGACGCGTTGCAGGTGCTTGCGCCGCGTAGTGATGGGGGGCGCCGGATCTTTTCGGTGAGGGCTAAGGGGAAGCGGTGATGCGGGTGTCTTGGGAGCTGGGGTGGGGAAGAAGTGACCCGCGTGTTTGGGGGGCGGGGGAAGAGAGTGGGTTGCCTTGTTAGGTTTAATTACACCACCCGCCCACCCCCACCCGTAATCCTCCCTGCCGCGCCGGGCGCTTTGCGCCGGCTTGGCGGCGCTCTGCGCCGAGCTTCGCCCTGCGGGCTCGCGCTACCGCGGGTGGCTTGGGGGGTGGGTGACTGTGATCCCAGGTTGGCTCAAATGCACCGCGCCCCCAGCGATCCGGCCCCCATCCCACCGACGGCAGTGCGAGCCCGAAGGGCGAAGCCCGGCGCGCAAGCGCCGCCAAGGCAGAGCGCAGCGATTGCCGCGGCAGGGAGGATTACGGGTGGGGGTGGGCGGGTTGGATGTAATTAAACCAGACCACGCAACCAACTCTCCTCCCGCCCTCAAACATGCGCGGCAGCTAACCAGCTCTTCCCCCACCCCCCCACGACATCCAGGTCACCTAACCAAGGCGTATCCGTGGATCCAAAGCAGCCACTGCAATGTCGGCCAAGAGGTTGCCCACCTGCACCGCAACGCCGAACATCAGCACGACCGCCATGATTACAGGCGCGTCCAGCGATTCAATCGATTCGATCGTCAGGAGCCCGAGGCCAGGCCAGGCGAAGATCTTCTCGGTGATGATC
>JAFDFW010000900.1 GCA_019309605.1 Deltaproteobacteria bacterium
GAGATCACCAACAAGCACAATGACCCGGGGAAGTTCACGACGCTGATCGCCTTCGAGTGGACCTCGATCCCCTATGGCCAGAACCTGCATCGCAACGTCTTCTTCCGCGACGACGAGGGGCCCGCCGTCACCTTCTCGGCGGTGGATTCGGACAAGGAGGAGGATCTCTGGACCTACCTCGAGACCGAACGCAAGATGGGCCACGAAGTCTTTGCGATTCCCCACAACGGCAACGTCAGCAACAGCCTGATGTACAACCCGAACACCTCGAACGGGGTGGCCATCAACAAGGCCTGGGCCGCGCGGAGGGCCCGCAACGAGGTCGCGACGGAGATCATCCAGACCAAGGGGCAGTCGGATACCCACCCGGCCCTGTCTCCCTATGATGAGTTCGCCGACTTCGAGATGTTCCAGCATTTGCTCGGCACGGGCGGCGTCCGTGGCGAAATAGACTTCAGCTTCGTGCGTCAGGCGCTGATCAATGGCGTTGGCTTCCAAGAGGCCATTGGCGCCAACCCGTTCAAGTACGGCATCGTGGCCGGCGCCGATGCGCACACTGGCTTCTCTGACAACGAAGAATTCAATTACACCGGGGTCCACGGCGTGAACGACGACACGGCCGAACGTCGCCTCTCCGGAGCAGGGCAGACGGCCGGTGAAGCGGCGATCGTCAGACGGCCGGTGAAGCGGCGATCGTCTTTGGGACGCCCGGCGCAACGGGCGTCTGGGCTCCCGAGAACACACGAGAGGCGATCTTCGACGCCATCAAGAGCAAGGAAACCTTCGGCACCTCGGGCCCACTCATTCGGCTGCGCTTCTTCGGCGGTTGGAGCTACCCGGGCGACCTCGTCAAGGACGACAAGTTCATTGAGAAAGCCTACGCCGGCGGCGTCCCGATGGGCGGAGACTTGCCTGCGAAGCCCAAGGGCGCCAAGGCGCCAACCTTCGCGGTCTGGGCACTGAAAGATCCGGCGAGCGGCAACCTCGACCGCGTGCAGATCATCAAGGGCTGGTACCAGAGCGGCTACGGTCGCGAGAAGATCTACGACGTGGCGTGGTCGGACGACCGCAAGCGGGCGGGAAAGGACGGCGAGGTAGTCCAGATGGTGACCACCGACGGCTATCGCATATGGACAGTGGAGCGCGAGATCCCGGCTGGCGAGCTGCCACCGGTCGGGAATACGGTCGACGTCGAGAACGCGACCTACACCAATAGCATCGGCGACAGCCAACTCATGGCGGTCTGGACGGACCCGAACTTCGATCCGTCGCAGCATGCGGTCTACTACGTGCGCGTCGTGGAAATCCCTACACCGCGCTGGTCGACCTACGACGCAAAGGCGCTAGGGCGCCCGCTTCCCGAGGGCGTTCCGGCGAGCATCCAGGAACGCGCCTGGTCGTCACCGATCTGGTACACGCCGGCTCCGGAGCTCGTGAAGAAGCAGGATTTCTATCCGGGCTTGCGCCAAGTTCTCCCCTGACATCCGTCCACCAAGGAGTACCCTCGCAGGCTCATGGACCCACCTTCCTTTGAATCGATCAACTACTGGGTAGGCATGGCGGGGACCGTTGCCTTTGCGGTGACGGCGGTGCTTGCGGTCGCCCCCCGAGGTATCGATATCTTTGGCGTCCTCGTGCTCGGCGTCATCACCGCAATCGGTGGCGGCACGCTGCGCGACGTGATCGTCGATGCGCCGGTGTTCTGGGGAGCTGATCTCACGTACATCTGGGTGGCGGTGGCCGCGAGCCTGGCGGCGTTATCGGCGAATTCTCTGTTCACCAAGAAAGAGGTCTACAGCCTGATGCTGTACCTCGACGCGCTAGGCGTGGCCCTGTTTGGGATTCAGGCGACCGCCAAGGTTTGGGACCTGGGCTTCGGCCTGCCGCTCGCGCCTGTTCTCTTGGGCGTCGTGACGGCCATTGGTGGCGGCCTCATTCGTGATGTGCTCGCTGGGCGCCAGAACCTGCTGATGAAGCGTGAGCTCTACGCGATTCCGGTTCTATTGGGCTGCGCCGCGTTCGCGCTGGTTCTG
>JAFDFW010000024.1 GCA_019309605.1 Deltaproteobacteria bacterium
AAGCCACCAAGGGTCGTCCTGCGAATCGCCAGCGGTGATAGTTGCTGGACGACCCGCACTTTTTCGGTGAGTTGCCTTCGCAGGCTCTCGAGCGGCGCGTCCTCGCCTTGAGGTTTCTCGAGGAAGTCGATCGCCCCGAGTTCGAGCGCGCGAAAGACGTTCTCCTTCGCGGAAAGCCCGGACACCACCACGACCGGGAGTGGATGACGGTCCATGAGCAGCTGAAGAAACTCGAACCCGTCCAGCCGCGGCATCTCCAAATCCAAGGTGATGAAGTCCGGCGGGTTCCCTTCGACGACCCGCAAGGCATCTGCGCCGTCGCTTGCGACCTCGACCTGGGAGATACCAGGAATTTCCCTGAGGATCGCGGCGATCGTGCGCCGATTCAGCGAAGAGTCGTCTACGACCAGTGCGCGGAGCTCCCTCACCTACAACCTCCTCGGAGGCAATTCGGTGTACGGGATCGGGCGCCGGTAGACGATGTCGGTCGACATCTGCGCGATCTCGAAGGCCGTGCTCGACTGGAGCAGCGACTCACTGTGTCCCAGGAGCAAATAGCCACCTCGGTTCAGCCGTTGGTAGATAGAGTCGAGAACGTTTCGGCGCGACGCGTCGTCGAAGTAGATCAGAACGTTTCGACAGAAAGTGACGTCCACTCGCCCCACAATCGCGGCGCGCCGCTGATTCATCAGGTTGAGATGCCCGAAATGGCACATCGACCGAATGCGCGGATGAACCTGTCTGCCCTCATCGGTGTCGATGAAGTAACGCTCGTATTCAGGAATCATCGCCCGGAAGCTCGCCGAGCTGTACGTAGCGCCGCGCGCTTTGCGCAACACTCGACGCGAGATGTCGTTGCCGAAGACGCGGATGTCCCAACCCTCGAAGAGGCCGGTCGCATCGATGAGCATTGCAATCGTGTAGACTTCTTCGCCGCTCGAGCATCCCGCGCTCCATACATCGAGCCGCTTCGACCGGCGCGCGAGGGCGCGGCCTCGAACGACGGGAAGGATCTCGTCGGTGAACGCTCGAAGTTGGTAGGCCTCGCGGAAGAAATAAGTTTCGTTGGTCGTCAGAACCTCGGCGGCAGCCTCGAGCTCCGCCTGCGCTCTCGGGTGATACTGCAAGTAGCGGTAGTACTCGGAGAAATCATCGATACCCAGCTCGCGAAGGCGTTCCCGTAGACGTCGCTCCACGACATAAGCCGAGTCGTCCGCGAAGTAGATGCCACAGAAGTGGTTGACGAAATCCCGAAGGAGACGGAATTCCTTGAGATCCAGGGTCGGCCCTACGTCGTGTAGTAAGGTCACCTCACCCTCCGAGCAGACCGCTCTCGATCGCATGCTTGACCATGGAATCACTCTCGGTGGCCAGCGCCTCCGTCAAGAGTTTCCGGGTGCGTTCATTGTCGAGAGCGAGAAGTAGTTTGATCGCTAGCATGCGAACGTTCCAGGCCGAATGTTGGAGGCCCAAACTCAGGAGCCGCTCGGCGTCACGCGTCGGCAGAGTGTGAGACGCGCGAAGCCCGGCCTGAAACACCTCATCGTCGGAGTGGGAGAGCGCACGCTCGGCCGCAGCGGCGACCTCGGAATCCTTCAGCCATGCGAGTGCGTCGAGCGCCGCGGCGATGACAACCGGCTCGTGGTCTTCGAGCAGGGCTCGAATGCGGGGAATGGCTCCGCTGGCCTCGCGCCGGCCGAGGGCAAGGGCTGCCTCAGCCCGAATCGGAGCGAACGGCGAGTCGAGCGCGGTGCTGAGCGGGGCGTTGGCCTCGCTGGTGCTCATTTGCCCGAGCGTTCGAACGGCTGCGATTTGAACGTCGATGTCCTCATCCGCGACGGCATAGCCAATCAGTTGCGCCACGTCGGTGGCGTTCGCCATCGCCAGCGCCTGAACCACCGCCCGGCGCGTGCGCGGGTCGCTGCTGTGCAAGCCGCGTTTTAGCACTTCGACCGCGCCTTCGGAGTCCAGACGGGAGAGCACATGTGCAATGTCGGCGCCCCCCGGACCATCGAGGTCGGCCCGCTCGAGCGCTTTCTCGACGAGGGCTGGCACCCGCTTGGCCAGGGCTTCGAGTGCGCCGGTTGCGGCTGCGCGAACCTGATGCGAGGGGCTGCTCAAGCATTCGACGAGCGCCCGGCAGTCGCGGGCGTCGCCCCACCAACGAAGGCTCTCGGCAGCGGCTGCACGCACCCCATCCGTAGCGTCGGTCAAATCCCGCTCGATCAAGCTCCGAATGCGATCACGCGTACCGGCTGGAACCGCGTCGAGATGGCGGTAGCTGAGCTCGGCCGCAAGCTCGAGGGCGATTGCCCAGACCCGGGGCTCGCCATGGCGCTGCATGAGCAGCGGCTCGATGAGCCCGGTGCCCCAACTGCGCAGAGCCTCGACCGTTTCCAGGTTGGCTACGTCATCGGCAACCGCATGTAGAACGGCCTCGAGGGAATTCTCGTCCCTGCACAGCACCGCGAGGTAGGCCGCACCTTGCCGAGTGCTGGTGTCCCCGTGAAGGAGAGCCTCGTGGAACGCACGCCGGACCGATTCATTCGAGGCGCTCAACCGTTCGATCAACTCGGCGCGATGAACTTCCGCCTGGCCGGTAAGCTCCGCAATCGCGCGAAGGGCCGCCGAGGACGTCTGTGGCGAGGCGTCCGTCGCGAGCCCGAGAAGAAACTCGAGCGCCTGGGGATCGCCCGTCCTTCCGAGAAGCTCTGCCGAGATCCGACGAACAATTGCGTCTTCGACGGCCGGCCGCAGGTCTTCCCAAAGCACCCGTGTACCCAACCGCGTTAGCCCCTCCACGATGGAGACGCGAAGAAAGAGATGGGGAGTGGAGAGCCGCTCCTGGAGAAGGCGTTCGGCGCGAGCGCCCCCGATGCAAACCAAGGCCTCGACCGCCGCGGCGGCCACGTTGGCGTCCGAGCCTCGAAGGAGCAACTCGAGCTGGTCGACCATCTGAGGATCCCGCGTCTTGCCCATCGCCTCGACGAGGAATTTCCGCACGCCCTCTCCGGCAGCTTCACAAGCCTTGGCGAACTTGTCCGCCCTGCCCTGAGCCACCATCCCGAGAACCTCTATTGCTGCGTTCCGCAGGCCAATGTTGTCGGTCTCGACAACTCGAACCAGAAGCGCGTCAATCAGCGCGTCCTGCTCCATCGTTTGCGCCGCAAGCGAGATCGCTTCTCTTCGAACGCGCCAATCGGTATCCGAAAGCGCATCGAGAATCTGGGTTAGCGGCGTCCTCTGAGGACGCAGGCTCATCCGATGGACCGCCTGGCGCCGGACGTCAGGATCAGCAGAGTGAAACGCTTGCTCGAGCCGATCGCTGGTCACGGCGCCTCCGAAGGCAGGGACGGCATGTCTCTTGGATGAATCGCCATTGCGGGTTCGACGAGCCGTTCTGGATCCAGCAGGAACACGAGCCGACCACCGCGACGGTAGGCTGAGGTGATGCCCCGCCCGTGATGACGCTCGTCCAACACCGGCACATCGCGCTGCGGGTTCTCGGCGGACGAAAAGACGTCGAGCACGGCATCGACGACAACCCCGACCAGCATTCCGCTGGTTTCGAGGATGACCCACTTGGTTCGTCGCTTCGTCTCCTGCGCCGGCAGGCCGAAAAGGCGGCGCAGGTCGACGACCGCCACAACTTGCTCACGGTAGTCCGCCACTCCGAGGACAAAAGGACGCTCACGTGGAAGCTCGATGACCGGAAGCGGGTTGACGATTTCACGGATGCGCGCGACCTCGAGGGCATACAGGATCGTGCCTACCTCGACGCGAATCAGGTCTTTCGCAAGTGTTGCGCTGTATGCCCGGCCTCCGCTCACTTCATGCCCCCAACAACGACACCGGATCGATCAAGATCAACATGTCTTCTCGACCGCTCGACGAATCCGAAGGAACACGACCGACTCCTACGACGTACTCGGAAAGCTCGGTGCCCATCGCGCTCGCATACTCGATCTGGTCCGGTTCCATGCGATACACCTGAATGACGCGGTCCACGGCGACCCCGATGAGTTCTTCGCCGTTGTCGACCAACAACACGCGCCCGTAGGGCTCGTGCTGCTCCACCTCGAGATGCAACATCTTGGGCAAGTCGATCAACGTGATGATTTGGCCCCTCACCGTGATGACTCCGAGCAAGTGCTCGGGCGCGCGTGGAACCTCCGTCAACGGCGGCGGCATCAGAATCTCGCGAACTGCGGACAGGGGAAACCCGTACGCCTCGTCGCCCGCGAACACCGCCAGCACCGCAATGGCTCCCGTCTCGCTATCCGTGTGGGGGGCCAGTGTCGCCTTTTGCACAGTCAAGCTCATAGGCGCGTCTCCAGGGCTCGAAGTGCGTCCGGCCCGTCGAAGTACTCCGTGAAGAGTGCCGGCGCATCGAGCACCAGCGCGACTTTCTGATCGCCCAGATCCGTCGCACCGGCAAAGCCCCGAATCGACGACAAGCTCTTCCCCAGGGCCTTGATGATCACGTCTTCCTGACCGATGAGCCCATCGACGACGAATCCGAGCTCTCGGTTCCCCATCGAGCCAACGACGACGAATCGGCCCTCCTCCCGGCTGGAGCCCCGGAAGCCGAACAAGTCAGCGAGATCGCAAATCGCGAGCGTCTCACCACGCAGGGTGATCACTTCGCGGCCTTGAATGGTGCGGACCTCTTCTGGCACGTACGGGATCGCTTCGCGAACCGCCGTGATTGGCAGCGCAAAGGTGCGGGACGCAACCGTGACGATGAGCGCACGAATGATCGCGAGGGTGATCGGCAGTGTGACGGTGATCTTCGTTCCGATGCCCTGCTCGCTCGCGATCGAGATCATCCCGCCCAATCGAAGGATGTTGGTCTTGACGACGTCCATCCCAACGCCGCGGCCAGACAGGTCCGTGATCTCGGAGCTCGTACTCAGCCCCGGGAGGAATACCAAGTTGAGCATCTCCTGGCGCGTGAGCTCATGACTGATGTCCGCGCTCAGCAGGCCTCGCGAAACCGCTGTTTCGCGGAGCTTGTGTGCGTTCATACCGCCACCATCGTCTTCGACCTCGATGACGACGTTGCTGCCCTTGTGATACGCGTTGAGTGCGAGGGTGCCCTCTGGCGGCTTGGCGACGCGTGTCCGCGCGTCGGCGGGTTCGATGCCATGGTCGATGGCATTTCTGACCAGGTGCATCAACGGGTCGGTCAGCTCCTCCACGATGAGCTTGTCGACCTCCGTGTTCGCGCCGGTGACCACGAGCCTGACGTCTTTGTCATGCTCGCGCGCAGCCTGCCGAACGATGCGAGCGAGCTTGTTGAACACCTGGCCTAGCGGCACCATACGAACGTCGAGGATCCCGGTGCGGAGCTCTGAGAGTTGACGCTCGAAGCCGCGGCCAATGCGGTCGAGCTCCATGAGCGATTGCCGGTGCGTCGATTCGCCCTTGAAGCGATCGACGATTCGGTCGACGGCGCTCCGCACCAAGGCGAGCTCCCCCACGACGTTCATCAAGTGGTCGAGCTTGCGGATGTCCACGCGGACCGAGTTGGCGACCGAACGAATCGATGCTTGGCTCTGGTCCTCTTCGGATTGAGGCCCCCGGCTGACCGCAGCCGAGGGGATGGATGTGAGCCGAGGCGGAAGCGTCGGCAGGTGCGTTCGCTCCTGGACCGCCTCGATTTTTCCATAGCGCCCTTCGAAATGAGCCTTGAGCTCCTCCTCCGGCACCCGGCTGGCGAGGAGCACCACGAGCTCGATGGTGTCCTCGTTGCCGCCCTCCATGCTCGGCAGATACGTGATGATCTCGGCGTCATCGCTGGCCACGTCACGCAAGGTCTCGATCGAGTCGTCGATGGCGGTCAGGTCGAACGCGGCGCGGAGTCGATAGAGCCGCAAGCCTTCCCGGATGCACGCCCTCAGCCGATGCTCCTCGTACTCGGTGAGTACCGAAAGAACGGCGGGTTCGATCGCGTACTTGTCGAGTGGATCGCCTTCCTCCGCCTCGGGTTCCGTGCCAATCGAACGAATGTCCGCGATGTAGGCCTGCACGCCCGGCTCTTCCTCCGGCGACTGTGGATCTTCGAGCGCCAAGAGCCGCTGAAAGCGCTCGACCGAGTCGAAGAGCACGTCGAGAAGCTGCGGACCAACCAGGGTGCGGCCGAGCCGCAAGTCATCCAGCAAATCTTCGAGCGCATGGGCGACCGCGCCTACGTGCTTGTAACCAAACATCCCGGCAATGCCCTTGAGCGTGTGGACGCTGCGGAAAATCTCGTTGATTAGGGCGGGGTCGATGCGCTCGTTGCGATGATGCGCCTCGTCCAGCAACAAGAGATCGCGCGACAACGCCTCCACGAGCTCTTGGGCCTCGGCCAAGAACTCCTGCTGTACGTTGTCCCGCGGGTCGCTCACCGAGAGACCTCCTCAGCCGAGCCCAGTAGATCTCGGATCATGGATCGCAGCTCATCGACCTCGAAAGGCTTCTTGAGAAAAGCGTCCGCGCCGAGCTCGGCGCCTTGCTTTGAATCCGACCCGTCAACCTGGGTGCTGATCAAGATCTTGCGAGCGCCTTGTTGCCGCGGGCTCTTCTTCATGAAGGCGAGTAGCTCGAGTCCGTTTATGTCCGGCATGTTGACGTCGACGATGACGACGTCAAATGTGTTGGCAGCCAACAAGCGAAGCGCCTCGAAACCGGTCTCGGCTTCCTGCACTCGGGCGAAGTCCGCGTCCTCCAAAGACGCGCGGACGAACGCGCGTACCGCGCTGCTGTCGTCGACGATTAGAGCTTGAAATGCCACGCGATTTCCCCCGCGTACATGGTAACAGAGACGAACCGGGGGGGACCTGCTCTATTCGCGCGAAAAGGAACGCGACTTCGGCTCACCCTCCGCGCAGGATGAACATGCGCACAGGCTCCGTAGGAAGCGATGGCTGTAGATCCCCGTTTGGTGTCCGTCGCCCCAAATGAGCCGGAGCGCATAATTTCCGACGACTTGGATATCGGTTAGCTCGAGGTCGCCACCCTCCACGTATTCGACCGGGCCTTCGTGACCCTGACAGTGCGCGCAGGGGCAGAATCCGCGCAATAGCTCATGCGGGTACACACTGCGGTGCCCATCCGCCCAATCGATTTCCATCACGCGGGCGCCACGAGGCGCGCGCAACTCGGTGGGTTCGGGCGCTTCGTTCACGAGGTGCGGCTCTCCCACCGACCCGACACCGCGGCCGTGCGTTCCCGAACGCTGACGGTCGCGTGAGTTGCGTCCAGCTGGTCCAGCGCGTCGTGGATCTCCTGCCGCTCCCGATCCGGCCAAGGCTGCTCGGGAAACTCGGATGTCGCCTGCACCACAACCCAACGCCGAAGTGCCCCCGCCGACAGAACCAGTCGCCCGCCCCCGCACCCCCTACACACGATCCCGCCACGCGTGGCATCGAACGACGCCGCACGCCCCGGCGCCGGCGTCTTGCCGCAATGGACGCACCGATCGAGCGTCGGTGCGAAACCGAGCACCGCGAGCACCCGGATCTGGAGGCACAGCAGCGCGTCTTCCGCAGGCGCGCCCTCGTTGAGCGCCGCTAGGAACCGCACCGCAGCGTCGAACACGGCGGGCTCGGGCTCGTGGTCAGGAACACGCTCGCGGATCACCGCCATCGCTGCACCCGCCGACCCGATCGCCGCCAAGCTCCGAAGGATCTGGTGGAACGATCGGTCGACCGACACGCATTCCAAGTGGGCGAGCTCACCGCGGCCGGGTCGGAAGTGCGCATGCATCAAGACGTAGGGCTGTAGCGCCCCGCCGAATCGACGCTGGCTCTTTCGCGCGCCACGGGCGAGCGCGGAGATCTTGCCGTACTCCTCCGTTAGGAGAGTGACGATGCGGTCAGAGTCGCGATAGTCGACGGAGCGCAAAAGAAGCGCTCGACTTTGGCGGCTTCGACTTGGCACGGCACCGCGGAGGATAGCTCAATCGGATCGTCCTGTGCAGGTGCGCGCCGCACGAGGGCAAAGGTGGCCACGATGATCGCAAAAAGCGCCGCGGTCGTGATGGCCAGCAAGATGACCCCGTACCCGCGACGGCTGTGGACCGTCGCCAGAGGTGCCGGAGACAGGGTCTGCGGACGCTCCTCGTCGAAGCGCGCAAGGACTTCGTCGGCGCTGATGTCGACCGCCGATGCGTACGCCTTGATGAAGCCACGAACGAACACGCCGCTCGGCAAATCCTCGAAGCGATCATCTTCGAGCGACTCGAGCGTCCTGCGCGGAATGCGCGTCGTGCTCGAGACTTCCTCGATCGAAAGCCGGCGCGTCTCACGCTCGGTCTTCAAGTAATCGCCGATCGAGTCACGCATCATTGGGAAGCCTCGAGCAGGGATTGGCACATACGGCCGTCGTTCGAGTATGCATCGAGCTCGACGCATTGCTCCAAGTCGGCGACCGCATCGTCGAGGTAGCCCAAACGCGCGCGGACCTCTCCGCGTAGCCGCCATGCGCCTTGAAGCTGCACGCTCTTGGCGCACGACTCATCGGCGCCGAGGGCGCTCACGAGCGCGCGCTCCGCATCCTTCAACTGCTGCAGATGCCACATGGCCCGAGCCATCGTGTAGTAGCCAACGCAAAATCGCGGTTGTATTCGGACCGCTTCCATCGTGGACTTCACCGCCTCCTGATATTCGCCCAGGTGAAATTGTGCCAGGCCGAGATTGCCCCACGCAAGGTGTGGAGCTCTGTTCAGTTCATCGGTTGCGGACTGCCGGAGCACGACGAGCGCCTCCTCGTATCGTTCCAACTCGATGAGGCAAAGCCCGTAAATGTTGCGCGCCTCTGCAAGCGTAGAACCCCCGCGCTTTTGCTTCTCTAGGAGTTTGATCGCGTTGCTCAGATCTTTCTCCGCTTTTTGGTAATCCCGCCGTTCCATCTGGATGAAACCGAGAAGCAGATGGGCTTCAGCGTTGTTGGGGTTGAGCTCGAGAGCTATGTGCAGATGTTCAATGGCACTGGCCATCTGCCCCTCGCTCCGAAGGGCGGCCGCAAGCTTGAACTCCCGATCCGAGCGATCACCATCTGGCGTGGTCGCCCCCGAGGCCGTCACACAGCCGATGACCAGGCAAGCCAGCCAAACCGATCCCCACATTCGAAGCACGTAGAGGGTCTAACGAGTGCGGCGACCCCGGTCAAGAAGGGGTGTCGGTCTACCGACAGCTCAGTCCGTGGCGCACATCTTCCTTGAGCGCGAGCAGATCGTGAAGCTGGCGCAATGCCGAAGCGTCATCGATGGTGATCGTCTGATCTCCTACCGAGAGGTATCCGCGTTCTCGCAACTGGCCGACGACCGCCTTGACCTGGTCGAGGTTCAATGCAGTTCGGGTGGATAATTCGAGCGGCGAGAGTTCAAGAGGGCCCTCTTTGGCCTCGTCGACCGCGTGAAGAAGGGTGTTCAGCACACGGATGGTCGGATCTGGGAGGAGGAAATTCTCGATCTGTTCGCCCGCACGCTGCAGACGCCGGGCAAGCTGCTGCATGACGCCCTCCCCCAGCTCGGGGCGGCGGCGCACAAGAGCCCGGAACGTGTCGCTTTCGATAACAAGTGCGGTCACTGGTTCGATCGCCTGGGCGCTTGCCGAGCGATGCGCCCCCGGGAGGAGCGCCTCTTCACCGACGATCTCGTCCGCCCCATAAAGGCCGATGCTTCGCTCGACGCCCCGCGCTCGCTTGACCAGCTGCACCCGGCCGCTGCCGATCAGATAGAGGTCGGTCGCGGGAGCTCCTGCATAATAGAGGGTCGTCCCAGCGGAAAAGCTCCGATGGTACCGATCGATCCCGAGCTCATCGGCAGACTCCGCCATCGGTTGTAGTTACCCCACTTGGCGTAAACGCTGCAACCGCTATCGAGCGAGGTGGCAGGCGACCTCGTGCCCTGGCTCGAGCGCCCGAAGCGCCGGAACCTCCCGATCACACAGGCCTTTTTCGGCAATGGGGCAGCGGGGGTGAAAAGCGCAACCGCTCGGAGGATCGAGGGGGCTCGGGACGTCGCCCTCCAGCAGCAAGCGCCGTTTCCGGGCTGTCGGGTCGAGCTCGGGAGCAGCGCTCAGAAGAGCTTCGGTATAGGGATGACGGGGATTGCGGTAAATCTGATCGGAGGTCGCGAGCTCCACCAGGCGCCCGAGATACATGACCGCGACGCGGCGACTGACGTGCTCCACCACGTGCAGGTCGTGAGCGATGAACAGATAGCTGAGCCCGAGTTCCTCTTGGAGATCGCTGAGGAGGTTCACGATCTGCGCCTGAATGGAGACGTCGAGGGCGCTGACCGGCTCGTCGGCCACGATGAAGCTCGGCGAAACCGCCAGCGCACGCGCGATGCCGATTCGCTGACGCTGGCCGCCGGAGAACTCGTGCGGGTAGCGGCGCATGTGCTCGGGCCGCAGCCCAACCCGTTCGAGCAGCGCGGCGATGCGCTGCCGCTCCTCTGATGCGGAGCTCACCTTACCGTGCACGCGAAGCGCTTCCGACAAGGCAGCTTGCACCGTCATGCGGGGGTTCAGGGAGCTGTACGGATCCTGAAAGATGATTTGCATCTTGCTGCGGAACGGCCGCAACGCGGACTGCGACAGGTCGGTGATGTCTTGCCCGTCGAAGTAGACGCGCCCACCCGTTGGCTCTTGGAGTCGGAGCAACAAGCGGCCCAATGTGCTCTTGCCGCATCCCGACTCGCCGACCAGTCCGAGGGTTTCGCCCGGCATCACCTCCAAGCTGACTCCGTCGACAGCGCGTAGCTCCGCGTGGCCGCGCCCGATGCCACGCGAAGGGCCGCGAAACGATTTGCGCAACGACTCAGCGCGGATAATCGGTTGCTCACTCATACCGACATCTCGGCATGAAAACACGAGACCTCGCTTTGATCGAGTTGCCGCAAAGTCGGCTCGTCGCTGCGGCACGCGTCGGTGACCTGGTCGCAGCGATCCTGAAAACGGCAACCGGTCGGAAGCTCACGCAGGTCGGGGACCATTCCCGGGATGGTGGGCAACCGTTCCCCTCGATTGCGGGCGCTCGGCAAGCTGCGCAGCAAGCCTCGCGTATACGGATGGCGCGGCGTCCGAAACAAGACGTTCGTTTCGGCGTGCTCGACGATTTTGCCCGCGTACATGACGGCGATCTCGTGGGCGAACTCCGCCATCACGCCGAGGTCGTGACTGATGAAGACGATACTCATGCCGAGCTCTTCCTGCAGCGAACGGAGTAAATCGAGGATCTGTGCCTGAATCGTCACGTCCAGCGCCGTGGTGGGCTCGTCGGCAATCAACAGGCGAGGCTCGCACGCGAGTGCCATCGCGATCATCACCCGCTGCCGCATACCACCGGACAAGGTATGTGGATACGAGTCGATCCGCTCCGCGGGAGCCGGAATCCCGACCAGGTCCAGCAGCTCGATCGAGCGAGCCTTGGCGGCGCGGCGGCTCATGTCCTGGTGAAGTCGAATCGCTTCCACGATCTGCGCGCCGACCGTATACACCGGGTTGAGCGATGTCATCGGTTCCTGAAAGATCATCGAGATCTCGTTGCCCCGCAGACTCCTCATCTCAGACTCGGGCAGCTGGAACAGGTCGCGACCTTCGAACAACGCCTCGCCGCCCTCGATGAAGCCGGGTGGGCTCTGGATGAGGCGCATGATCGATAACGACGTCACACTCTTCCCGCAACCGCTCTCCCCGACGATGCCGAGCGTGCGGCCGGGAAGCACGTCGAACGAGACGTCGTCAACGGCTCTCAAATAGCCCTCGTCGGTCTCGAACGCCGCGACCAGGTGGCGCAGACTGAGCAGGGGTTCGGTCATGCTGCGCTACCTTAGCACCGCTCCCTCGATGCTCGGCCTTTCATGAGCACGAAGCGAATTCGATCGACATGCCGGGGCTCGGCGCCTGTTGAAAGGCCCCTTCCGGAACCTCGGGGTTCAGCGAAATCGATTTCACACGGACCGAGGTGTCAACATCGTTGACCTCATCGACGAACCGTATGTTCGTCGGAAACGACTGGCCGTCGACGTCGATGTAGTCGTCATAGGTCGCTTCCCACCGACTCTTCCCGTCCGGAGCGCGCTCGGTGGACCGCCGAAGCCTCAAACGCTGCACTTGAGGAGCCTTTTCGCGGTCGGCGTCATCAACCGAGAACGCGACTTCCTGAGTCGTTCCGTCCGCTGCAACGAGCGTCACGACATAACGCCCGTCGCGGCATTCCATCGAGCGCTCCGTGGCCTCGATCATCGGTGTGTCGCCCGTGAGAAGCCGCAGGACGTTCTCCGCATCGACCGAAATCCCCAAGAGGCGCGCAATGTTCTCCGGACACGTCGGCCCATGAAGGAACACGCCTTCGCGCAAGTCGCTGAGCTGGAAGCTTTCGCCATCGCTCGTCAACACGGCGGCCGGCCCGACCTGGGTCATGACATCGAAACGAACGCGGTTTGGTTGCTCGAGAAACATCAGCACGGTGCCACGAATCCGTCCATGGCGCCCCCACTGCGTTACGCGTGCTTCCGCCTTGATCGATTGCCATGCTGCGTGCCGGCTCGCGTGATCCTCGAGCGCCCTCG
>JAFDFW010000226.1 GCA_019309605.1 Deltaproteobacteria bacterium
GGAAGCAGATCCCGGGCACGAGCAGCCGCCGCATCGCAGGCCTGCTCCCCGTGGACTTCGGCGACAAGTCGCTGGCGAGCTCCTACTCGGAAAACTCGGCCACGATTTTCGACTACGGAGCCGTGCTGGCGAACAACCAGGTCAAGACCAACGAAAAGATGATGCTCGACGTGCAGCTCAAGATGAAAGACCCGAAGCGGACGCCCTACGGGGTCCAGAAATTCAAGTGGGACCCGGGGACCCGCGAATGGAAAGTCGCTTGGACTCGGGCCGATGTCTCGAGCCCCAACAGCACGCCGGTCGTAACCACCAAGAACAGGCAGCTCCACACCGTCGGGCTCAAGGACGGGAGCTGGGCGATGCAAACCCTCGACTGGGACACCGGCGAAACCCGCGCGGTGTACACGCTCGGAGCGAGCGAGCGCTACAACCCCATCATGCTGGCCCTGCAGGTGCTACCAAGCGGCGATCCGATCTTCGCCACGTTCGGCGGCGTGATGCATCTGCGGCTAGGTGATAAGAAATGACGTCTCGTCGCTGAGGAGTGGACACAATGTCAGGCAAGATTCTCGTTTATGGGTCCTACGGATATACCGGCAACCTGATCGCGCGATTCGCGAAGGAAGACGGCGTCGAGGTCGTTCTCTCAGGCCGCAACGCGGAGCGGCTTCGTGAGCAAGCAGAGCGCTACGGCCTCGACTCGGTGCCCGCTGACGTTTCGGACCCAGAATCGATTCGAAATGCGCTTCGCGACAAGGACGTAGTGATCCATTGCGCAGGGCCGTTCTCACATACCTACGAAGCCATGGCGCGCGCATGTCTCGACACGGGCACGCACTACACCGACATCACCGGGGAGGCCGAAGTCTTTGAGGGCCTGTGGGCGATGGACGAGGAAGCCAAACGCGCTGGCATCATGTTGCTTCCCGGAACGGGATTCGATGTGGTCCCAACCGACTGTCTTGCCGCGCATCTGAAGTCGCGCTGCCCTGAGGCTACGCATCTGGAGCTCGCGTTTTACGGTCGGGGCGGCGGGGTGTCCCATGGGACCGCCAAAACGATGGCTGAGAGCATGGCCCAGGGCGGAATTGTGCGTCGTGATGGCAAGGTGGTGGAGGTCCCCGCGGCGTGGAAGACCCGCATGATCGACTTCGGCGACGGCTCGCCGGCGCACAGCATGACGATCCCGTGGGGCGACGTGGTCACGGCCTACCGGAGCACCGGCATCCCGAACATCATGGTCTACACGGCTGTCCCCAAACGACCGACTCAAATACTAAGACTCGCGCGGCCGTTCCTGCGGCTTCTCGAGCTGCGCTCGGTCCAGAACATGATCAACAAGCGCATCGACGCGGCCCCCGCCGGGCCAGACGATCAAACGCGCGCGACGGCTCACAACGACCTCTGGGGTGAGGCAAAAGCGGCGGACGGCCGAACCGTGGTGTCGCGTCTACGCACTCCCGAGGGCTACACCCTGACGGCGCGGATGTCCTTGAGCATCGCCCAGAAGATTTGCAGCGGTCAGCACACAGCAGGGTTCCAAACGCCATCTACAGCTTACGGTAAGGACCTGATCCTCGAGTTACCGGGCACCGAGCGGGTCGACGAGTAGACGGCCAGGCGTGTACGGAATCGATGCGCTGGCTCGCTGCCGACGCCCGAAAGTGCTAGCCCTAACGCATGGGTCAGCGCATCACGATAGTCGACGCGTTCACGCACACGGCTTTCGCCGGGAACCCCGCGGCGGTCTGCGTGCTCACCGAGCCGACGACCGAGGCATGGATGCAATCGGTCGCACGCGAGATGAGGCACTCCGAGACGGCGTTTTGCATTCCGCTCAAAGACGGGAGCTTCGAGCTGCGTTGGTTCACACCCGGCGGCGAGGTTCGCCTCTGCGGTCACGCCACGCTCGCCGCTGCGCACGTGCTCTGGGAAGAAGGTTGGCTAGAACATCGCAAGGTCGCGCGCTTCTCGACGCTCAGTGGTGAGCTCACCGCCGCCCCGCTTGGCCGGGTGATCGAGCTGGACTTCCCATCACGCCAGCCGTCGGAAGTGGAAGCCCCCGCCGGGCTCGTCGATGCGCTCGGCGTCACGCCGTCCTGGATCGGGCGCGACCTCGACGACTACGTCGTGTTGCTAGCCGACGAGGCCGCCGTAGTGGCTTGCGCCCCAGACTTCAGCGCGTTGCGCGCAGTCGAAACCCGCGGCGTGATCATCACGGCGCCCGCGGTGGGGGACCACATCGACTTCGTGTCTCGGTTCTTCGCGCCCCGATTCGGCATCGACGAGGACCCGGTCACGGGCTCGGCACATTGCTGCCTCACTCCATTTTGGGCGAGCCGGCTCGACAAGACTGTCCTCAGCGCCCGGCAGCTCTCTTCACGCGGCGGCGAGCTCGAGGTGGAGCTCGCGGGCGAGCGCGTCAAGCTTCGAGGAACCTGCGTCACCACCCTACGTGGCAACCTCACAGAGTCCGCCCCCAGCTCCTCGTCTTGGTCGCGCCACTAGCGCGTGCGCTCCATCATTGCGACCGATTATATTGACGGCTCGCTTGAACTCTCGAACGGGTTCTCGATTTGGACGCCGGCAATGCTACGTCCGCTTTGCAAATCCTCCGTCAGTAGGCGCCTGCAGCCGGAAGCGGCCGCGGCCTGCACGATGAGGGCGTCCCAGAAACTGAGGGAGTGCAGGCGGTGCAGATCAATCGCGTCGACGATGAGAGAAGGCTCGATGGTAACGACGTCGAGCCGGGCGAGGAGCTCGACCTTGCGTCTCGCGATCTCAGGAGCGACACCTAGCTTACGCGTCGAAGCAACGAAAAACTCTTGAAGCACCTGGGTAGAGACGACTCCGTTGCCGTCGATGAACGCTCGGCGAAGGATGCCCTGTGCCTGCTCGCGCTTGGCTCCCGCATCGAGGTCGTCCGCATACACGATGACGTTGGTGTCGATGAAGACGCGCTCAGCCAACGCGGCCCTCATACAACTCGTCCCGGCGGATCTTGCGGCCCCCGGACCGGCCCCCGTGTTCATGCATCAGCATCAGCAGCTCGTCGGCCAAGGCCTGGCCTGGTTGCTCCCCTACGAGGTTCTCGAGGTAGCCCCGCAACAGAGCGTTCAAGCTCGTCCCCTGCGTGCGCGCCAAGGCCCGCGCCCGCTTCAGAAGGTCCCCATCAACGGAAATCGTGAGGTTTTGGGCCATACACGTATTATGTGCCCACATATCCTGTGTGTCAATTCGGGAGACGATGAAGCCGAACGCCCCGTGTTGAAGGGAGGCGTGGGTAGCGCGTATGCTGCGGGCGCCGACGATGACGATCTCGATGCGCAGGCGTGAGTTTCTGAAGAATGCGACGGGCGCCGTGGCGGCCGGTGCGGGGCTCGGCCCGTGGGTGGCGGCTGGTTGTAGTGAAACTTCGACGAGTGGTCGGCAGGCCGTGACGATGTGGGACTTCTCTTGGCTGACCCGTCGCGATGGAGCCGAGGCGGAGTATGCCAATTGGGACAAGGTGCTCGATGAGCTTGCGGGACGCGGCTACGACACGATTCGTATGGATGCGTTTCCGCATCTGGTGGCTGCGGGGCCTGGGGGTGAACAGGTCGACCGCTTCACGATACTCCCGCAAACCCCGCTGTTCATGTGGGGCAACCACTCGCCTGTAGACGTCGGGCCTCGCGCGGGACTCATCGAGTTCATCACGAAGGTCCGTAGCCGTGGAATGAACGTTGGGCTGTCGACCTGGTTCACCGACGACACGCTTCACCGAGCCGACACGGTGGCTACCCCTGCGGACTACGCACGGGTCTGGCGCGAGACGCTGGACCATTTGGCCGACGCAAAGCTGTTGGATGCTGTTCAGTGGGTGGACCTGTGCAACGAGTTTCCGATCGGCAAGTGGGCCAAGGGCGCCTATCCACTCATCTTCGACGGAGCAGACGCCGCGGATCCGATCCCGGCTATCAGCGAATGGTCACCCGAGGCGCAGACCCGCGTGCAGCAGTATTTGGATGAGGGGATTGGGCCCGTCCGCGAAGCCTATCCCGAGCTGAGCTACACCTTCTCGTTCGAAAGTGTGAGCGGCTACAATGCGCGACAGCTCGACACGAGCAGCTTGGATCTGGCCGAGGTGCATGTGTGGCTTTCGAGCGACCTCGTGTTCAACGCAATCTCTGGTCAGCTAGATCTTCTGCTGGAGCTCGGTCCGGATAAGCTTGCGGCCCACGCCGAAAAGGCACCCGAGGTTTACTTCTCCGAGCGTGACAAATGGCTGCGCACACTCGACGGGCTCATGGAGGAATGGGCTAACTGGGCCGCAGAACGCACACTGCCATTGGTCACCTCGGAGTCGTGGGGGCCGATCAACTACGACGACGTCGATTCGATTGAAGGCACGTCGGAGTGGGACTGGGTCAAGGATGTGTGCGCAGAGGGTGTTCGCATGGCGATCGACAAGGGCTGGTCGGGAATCTGCACCAGCAACTTTGCGCAGCCGCACTTCGAGGGCATGTGGTCCGACATTGTGCGCAGCCGCACTTCGAGGGCATGTGGTCCGACATTGGTTGGCACCGAGAGCAAACCCGCCGGATCAAACGAAGCTCGTAGCCTTTGCCCTAAGCACCGTGCCGTCGCTCCGCCCCGATTACCCGTATTTTCGTTCGTGCGCCGTTAGCTTTGCGTCGACCTTGCCGAGCGCCTCGACGAGGCGAGCGTGTATCGAGGCCCCTTCGTTTTTCCGGGCCGTCAAGGTCGCCGTATGGGCTGCGCACAGGTTCCTGGCATCCCGCCAACGCTCGGTCAGCTCCGTAGCCCAATCTCGGAAATCCTGTGCTGCACCCGGCCGCTTTTCGAGCGCCTTTGCAAGGGTGGGATGAAAGCTCATCGAATCACTCAAGCCGAGCAGACGCATCATCTTAGGGAG
>JAFDFW010000227.1 GCA_019309605.1 Deltaproteobacteria bacterium
ACATTTCCATATCCATCCAAACGATAGCCGACATGTTCTGTGGCTCACTCTTAGCATGAGGTTGGCTGCATCGCTTTTCCGAAGACGGTTCGGCATTGAACTCGCCCGGAACTGGCGTATAGACTGGCGCCCGAACGACGAGTGCCCTAGGAACCGCCGGTGCAACCAAGCGAGCGCAAGCTAAGCCAGCTCCGCCAACTCGAAGCGGAGAGTATCCAGATCATTCGCGAGGCCGCGGCCGAGTTCGACAATCCCGTCATGATGTACTCGGTCGGGAAGGACTCTACGGTCATGCTTCGCTTGGCCGAGAAGGCGTTCGCGCCCGGCCCCCTGCCCTTCCCGCTGCTGCACGTCGATACGACCTGGAAGTTCCAGGACATGTATCGCTACCGCGATATCATCGAAGCCAACCTCAAGGGTGAGCTGATCAAGCACGTCAACCAAGATGGCGTCGCGATGGGGATGAACCCCTTCGATTTCGGCAGCAAGAAGTACACGGACGTCATGAAGACGGACGGCCTCAAGCAGGCGCTCACCAAGCACGAGTTCGACTGCGCATTTGGCGGCGCACGCCGCGATGAAGAGAAGTCGCGCGCCAAGGAGCGCATCTTTTCGTTCCGCGACAGCCACCACCAGTGGGACCCAAAGAATCAGCGCCCCGAGCTCTGGAACGTCTACAACGCGAAGATCAAGAAGGGGGAGAACGTCCGTGTCTTCCCGCTGAGCAACTGGACGGAGCTCGATGTCTGGCTCTACGTGTGGCTCGAAAGTATCCCGGTCGTTCCGCTCTACTTCGCCAAAGAGCGGCCGGTGGTCGAGCGCTCCGGCACATGGATCCTCGTCGACGACGATCGCATGCGGCTCGAGGAGGGCGAGAAGCCCCAGATGAAGAAGGTGCGCTTTCGGACGCTCGGCTGCTACCCGCTGAGCGGCGCCGTCGAATCCGAGGCGGAGACCGTCCCCGAAGTCATCCAGGAAATGCTCCTGAACTCCGAAAGGCAGGGGCGCCTCATCGACTTCGACGAAGAAGGGTCGATGGAAGTCAAAAAGCGCGAGGGCTACTTCTAGGCCCATCGCGGGGCTCTTCTAGGGAACGCCATGACGGACGAAAAAGATCTGATTCGCGATGATATCGAGGCTTATCTCGCGAAATACCGAAAGAAAGAGCTGCTCCGATTCGTGTCGGTTGGCTCGGTCGACGACGGCAAATCCACATCGGACGCATCCTCTACGACACCGGCATGGTGTTCGAGGACCAAATGGCCGCCGTCCGCGCGGCTTCGCAGAGCGAAGAGCCGGACCTGGCACTCCTGACAGACGGTCTCAAGGCCGAGCGCGAGCAGGGCATCACCATCGACGTCGCCTACCGCTACTTCTCCACCGACAAGCGGAAGTTCATCATCGCGGACACCCCGGGCCACATTCAGTACACGCGCAACATGGTCACGGGTGCGTCAACTGCGGACGTGGCCTTGATTCTGATCGACGCGCGGCACGGGGTTCTTCAGCAATCGCGACGTCATGCGTACATCGCGTCGCTACTCGGCATTCCGCATCTCGCCGTGTGCGTGAACAAGATGGACCTCAAGGACTACTCGGAAGAGGTCTACAACGAGATCTGCGCCGACTTCATGGAGTTCGGTAAGACGCTGCGTTTCAAGGACATCCAGTTCTTCCCGGTCAGCGCGCTCGTCGGCGACAACGTCGTGAGCGACAGCGAGAACACGCCTTGGTACGACGGGCCCACCGTCCTCGGCTATCTCGAGACGGTCCCCGTCTTCGCGACTTCCGTTACCCTGTGCAGTACGTCATCCGGCCCGACCTCGACTATCGCGGGTTTGCAGCAGAGGTCTCCTCGGGCGTGATCGCCAAGGGCGACGAGGTCGTAGCCCTTCCTTCCGGGAAGACGTCCAAGGTCACAGCGATCGACACCTACGATGGCGAGATCGAAGAGGCGTCTGCGGGTCAATCGGTGACGATTCGGCTCGACGACGAAATCGACATCAGCCGCGGCGACATGATCGTGAAGCCCGGCAACCTCCCGCGAGTCACGCGACGGTTCGATGCCCACGCCCACATCGTCTGGATGCACGAAAAGCCCCTCGACACCGAAAAGGCGTACCTCGTCAAGCACACGACCCAGACGGTTCGCGCCCAGATCGACAAGATCCACTTCGAAGTCGATATGGACACGCTCGAAGAGAAGCAGGCCGACGGGGTCAAACTCAATGACATCGCCAAGGTGCGACTCAGTTGCCACCGGGCGCTGTACGTCGACGACTACCAGAAGAATCGCGAGACCGGCGCCTTCATCGTCATCGACACGCTGACCAACAACACGGTCGCAGCGGGCATGATCGCCCTCGAGGGCAGCGATCAGAACATCGCCGACGTCATGAAAGAGCTGCACGCCGAGTCGGCGATGGAGCCTAAAACATTCGTCAGTCCGAACGAGCGCATGGAGCGTTTCGGGCAACGCGGCGCAACTATTTGGCTCACGGGCCTTCCCGGCTCCGGCCGCTGGACCCTCGCCTACGCGCTCGAGCGGAAACTCTTCGACGAGGGTCGCACCGCCACCGTGGTGATCCCGGTCGGCGAGGACCTCCGCTCGATGATCTCGGCCGCCAAGGCAGTGACCGACGCAGGCCTGATCAACATCTGCGCCTTCCCAAGCCCCACCCGCACCGACCGCGACAAGCTCAAGGAGCGCATCGGCGAGGACCGGGTGATCCAGGTCTACGTCAACACCACCTCGAACTTCGAGCCCCCGGAAGACCCGGACATCACCGTCGCCCTCGACCAGATGCGCATCGACAAAGCCGTAGACCTCATCATGGCAGCACTCAAAGAGCGCGGTCAGTTTGACGCCTAGCGCCCGCGGCGCGCTAGAGCGTCGCACCCCCCGTCACTGACGCTGACGCTGACACTGACGCTGGCACTGGCACTGGCACTGGCACTGGCACTGGCACTGGCACTGACGCTGACGCTGACGCTGACGCTGACGCTGACGCTGACGCTGACGCTGACGCTGACGCTGACGCTGACGCTGACGCTGACGCTGACGCTGACGCTGACGCTGACGCTGACGCTCTCCCGCTGCGGAATTCTCGGTTGAGCGTCCGCGTTCGCCTATCCTCCCTCGAATGCACCGCTCCGTTCCTCTCCGCCTCCTCTCCGATCGGGAGCACTACGAGGAGGTCATGCAGGCGGTGCTTGCGGCAGAGCAGAGCGTCTGGGTGGCGACGGCGAATCTCAAGGACGTGATGGTCGAAGACCCACGCCTGGTGCCCGGCCGGCGCCGAGGGCGTCGATCCAACTATCGATCCGTTCTCGAGATGTTTGCGGAGCTGGCACAACGGGGTGTCGAGCTTCGAATCCTGCATGCGTCTGCCCCATCGCGAGCGTTTCGGCGAAGCTTCGACGCGCAGCGTGAGCTCGTCGCAGGCGGAATCGAAATGCGAGTGTGCCCGCGCGTGCACCTGAAGACGGTCGTCGTGGATGCCCGTTTGGTGTACCTGGGGAGCGCAAACTGGACCGGCGCCGGGCTCGGGGCCAAAGGCGACGGGCGACGCAACTTCGAAATGGGCATCCTCACCTCAGACGATCAAACGATCGACCAGGTGCAGGAGCGCTACGACCGTATCTGGCGCGGCGCGGAGTGCGCAGAGTGTCGCCTACGGGACGAGTGCGAGATGCCGCTCGACCAGATCTAGGCGGTCGCTGGCACTGGCACTGGCACTGGCACTGGCACTGGCACTGGCGCTGGCGCGGACGCTGACACTGGCACTGGCACTCGCACTGTCGCTGACGCTGGCACTGTCGCTGGCACTGAAGCTGTCGCTGGCCCGGAGACTTGCGCCGGGGCGGCTCGGCCGCATGAACACCCCCTGGAGGTCGCTCATGGGCAAAGGCTGTGCTGTCGTAGTTGGGGCCGGGACTGGCACTGGCGCTGAGGTTGCCAAGCGCTTCGCCAAGGGTGGCTACCCGGTTGCACTGGCGCGGCGAAATGCGGAGGCTCTTGCGCCACTGGTTGCGGAAATCGAAGCGTCGGGCGGCAAGGCCCAGGCGTTCGGTGCGGACGCGTCCAATGAGGGCGCAATCGCCAGCTTGTTCGAGAGCGCGGAAGGAGCGCTCGGCCCGGTCGAAGTCGCGGTCTTCAACGCTGCAGGCTTCACGATGGGATCGATCCTCGACACCAGCCTGGAGGCTTTCGAAGAGATGTGGCGCACGCGATCATCGACGGCGTAATCGACGTTCCGCGAGTCCATGAAGACATGCCCGACTTCGCCGCATCGAAGGGCGAAGACGGCCTCATCGACCCGAAGAGCATCGCGGAAATGTACTTCTGGTTGCACGAGCAGCCTCGCAACGCATGGACCTTCGAACTGGACCTGCGGCCGTACAAGGAGCCTTGGTAGTCGAGACGATCTGCACAATCGGAGAACGGCTCGCGACGGGCGTGCTCGCGCTCGGGCGCCCCGTCGCCACGGCTCCGCATGTCCACATACGGCTAGGCGCCGGCCCAATCGCTGTGCTGCCCATCCCGAGCCGTTCTCCTATGTACACATCTACGGACGGTGGTCCGGGACCGTTTGGTGCGAGGAGTCGTCCATAGGGGCTCGGAAAAACGCGACATGGGGTGGAGTCGGCGTGTGAGTGCCAAACGCCAAGACAGCAGCCACCGGCGATTGGCGCGAGCTCCGAGGGGCGGGTTGCGTGGCCTAGGCCCCCAGTCCATCCGGCCACCTTTGCAAGCCGCCCCGTCCGGCGGAATCCCGTGTCGTGTTTTTCCGAGCCCCGGTGAACCGGTGAGCACCCCGAGCCGCTCTCCGATCGTTTGGTTGGAATCCGTCCGCGGGATCCCCGCATCGTGTTCCGCCGTGCCCCGCCGTTCTACGACCCCACCCGAAGCGCTCCCGCCGCTGCCTCCCCCGCCCCCTTCGGAGTCATCAGCTCAGCCGAGTTCCGCACCGCGTGCACCATCGGCGTCATAATTTCGACCCCGGCCTCGTTGAACTCGTCTAGCGCGTGCTGCTGAAGCTCGGAGACGGTCTTCACTGCCGTCCTCGCATCGTCGGTGAAAGCGATGAGCTTGTACTGGACCGCAAAATCTCCGAGGCCCTGCTGCAAAACGAAAGGCTCCGGCTCCTCGAGGACGCTCTCCGTTTTGGCGGCTGCGTTCTTGAGAAGCTCGTGCACAGTGCGCCAGTCGACGTCGTAACCGATGCCGGCCTCGATGGTGAGGGCGAGCCCGCCCTTCTTCGAAGAGGTGGTGTAGTTGACGATCTGCGTCTGCATCACCAGCCCGTTCGGCACCGTGACCTCTTCGTTATAGATCGTCCGTATCCGCGTCACGAAGAGCTTCTTCTCGATTACGTCGCCGACCGTGTCTCCGATCTTGACGCGGTCACCGACGCGAAACGAACCGGTGTACGTCAAGATGATCCCCGCAATCACGTTGGCGATGGACGAGCTGGCGCCGAGGGTGACCAGAGCGCCGAGAAACAACGAAAACCCCTTGAAGACGTCGGAGCCCGACCCTGGAAGGTATGGGTAGCTGATCATGATCACGACGAAGATGATCAGGATGCGACCGAGCTTGTACGTTGGCTCCGCCCATTCGGCCTCGAAGCCCTCGACCTTGAGTCCACCTGCGCCGATCGCCACCATCGAAAATCGAAGCAGCCTGAGCAAGTAGCGGCCAGCGACGAGGATCACGACCAAGGTGATGAAGTCTGGGAGGTACGCCCAGACCGCCTTCCCCGAGGTCACGACCGGCGCCATCAAGTAGGGCATGACCTTCCCGACGAGGTCCTGCGTCTGCGGGATCGCGCTGAGAATGAACGGGATGTAGAGGTAGAACAGGACGAAGATCAGCAGGGCGCGGAGGAGCCGAAGGGCGCCGTTCAACATCGTGCGCACACGCTCGGGGGACAGCAGAACGGCGCTCTGCACTTTCACGCCCTCCTCGGACGGCTTCCACTCATCGATTCGCGACGCGAGGTTGCGGTAGATCCGCAGAATGATGAGCAAAAAGGTGACCAGGACGAGCGTGTAGGCAGTGACTTTTGTGGCGGTGCCTAGATAGGTCTGCACCTCCACAATCTCCCCTGAACCCGTCGCGAGCGTCCGCGCGATGCGATGCTGACGGACCCAAGACGCGCCCACGGCGGATAGGATAGCCAGGGGAGCCCCAATCCAGAGCGTTCGACGGCGCCAGACTTTTCGACGCTTCGGATCTTCGACACTTTGCCTGACAAGAAGCAAGAGCAGCTCGCGAGCCAGGAGCACCGCCAGAAACGCGAGCAACGGCACAAAGACCCCTTCGAACACCCAGGGGGCAACACCGAACTCTTGCTCTAACCATTCCCGCATCGCGTCGACTTTACACTAATCCATTTCTCGGTACTGCTCTTCCTCGGGATTCTCGTCCGCATCCAGGAAGGCTAGGTCTTTCTGCGTGAAGACGCGCTCCAGACCGCGGCGGATCGGGACCAGAAGTGCGATGCAGAGCGGGAACAGGACGCCGTAAGACGAGTCTTTCACGAACCAAAGAGCCGACAAGCAAACGACCTGGATCAGCGTGAAGCTGTGAAGGACGGTGCGGGACACGCGTCGGATGTAATGCGTGGGCGGGTACAGCGTCGGGTCGGTGACCCAGAGCTTGAGGCGGTCGACGAACTGGTTGCCTCGGAGCGAGGCGATACCCATGAACAAGAACAGTCCGAACACCACGGACATGGGGATCTCTCGAAGCAACCCGAGGAAAAGCAGCGAGCCCCCGATCAACAGATGGACCAGCAAAGGCGTGAGGCGGTTCTCATTCACGGAGATGATGTGCTCACCGCGGGCGTGGTGCCGGACGGTCGCCAAGCTTCGAACGTGGTTCAACGAGCGCACGGTAGCGGCGACGACCCACGGCAACCCGATGAGGGCGCAAATCGCAACGAGCACCGCGATCACAGCCATGTCGAGGTTGTAGCCGGCGCCCTTCTTCAGACGGTGCTGCGGACTGTTGACCAGGCGGACGGTGATGTTCTGATCCAAGAAGAGCAGCACCGCGGCGAGACCCGCGATCGGCATCGACGCGAACCAGAACCAGGTCGGGGCTTCC
>JAFDFW010000228.1 GCA_019309605.1 Deltaproteobacteria bacterium
CGAGCTGACTGCGCACATCCTGATCTTCACGCGCCGTGTAGAGTTCAAGCGCATCCCCGACGCCGACGTCACAGGGCGCCAGCTAGCGGACCGCTGAGCGGATGAAGAAGATGCGGGAACACTGGGCAGCGGCCGGCTATCGAACGATCGGTGCTGTGTCGATGATCGCGGCGCCGTACGTAAAGCCTCCGCCAAAGGCACATAGCCCAATCGAGGACGCGCCGCTGGCGGGAAGGGCGGCCAACGCGAGTGGAATGCTCGATGAGGAAGTGTTCCCGCTTTCCGCGATGGCGTTGATCACCCGACAACCGTTGCCGAGCTTCCCCGACACCGCGTCGATGATGCGCCCGTTCGCCTGGTGCGGCACGACGATGCTGAGATCCGAGAGCGCATAGCCGGCCGCATTGGATGCGCGTCCGAGGGCATAGTCCATGGAGCGGACCGCCTGTCCGAAGACACGTTTTCCGTGGTCCATCTCGACCATCAGAGCGTGATGGTGGCGCCGGCCGTTTCCGTTCCCCTGATGATGGGCCTCACCCTGGGTAAAGCTCACACGCAAAGCTCGGTCGGTGTCGGGCTTGGAGAAGAGCAGTGGCCTGTGCAGCCGCCCAATCGGCGAGCCCTCCTCCAACGGCCGGCCCAGGATGGTTGCCGTCGCTGCATCCGCGAACAGGATTGCAGTGTCGAAATCGGTGGGGTTGAGGAGGGGCGACAGGACTTCCGTCGTCACGATCAGGACTCGCGCGTCCGGGCGGCTTTGAATGAAATCGTAGCCCGCCGCGAGCGCGTACAAGTATCCCGTACACGCGGCCGACACGTCGTGCGCGGGGATCTCATGACCGCCAGACGACAGCTCTCCGAGCACCATGCAGGCCATCGAAGGCGTCACGCCCAAGGGTGTCGTGGTGCTGACCACGAGGGCATCAATGTCTGTGATGTTCAAAGACTCCTGACGTAGAGCGAGATGACAGGCCTCCGTTGCCAGCGTCAGCGCGGTTTGCTTGGGCCCGACCCAATGCCGTGAATGAATCCCGGTCAGGCGCGCGATATCCTCTACCGTGCGTTCGGGAAAGTCAGCGGCAAGTTGCTCGTTGGTCACCACGCGCTCGCCCTCGACGGAGACCGGTTTGGACATCGCAACTGGGGACCCAGCGACAGCGTGCCGAGTGGGCTTGGCCGATGCCTTTGGGCCGCTGAGAAGAGGCTTCCCCGGCTCTTCGCGGATGATGACCTGTCGCAGGGACTGCGTATCGTTGACTCGCAATCGAAGAATGGGCGTTCCGACGCTGATCTCGATGCCCGGCTCCACGAGTATCTCCTCGACCGTCGCGTCATACGGACAGGAGTACTCAAAGACCGCCTTGTCGGCCTCGAGCTCGACCAAGACCTGTCCGTCACGGACCGTGTCGCCGGGTTGGACTCGCCACTCGATGATCGTGACCGCTTGGTCGGCCGGGCTGCCACCTTGCGCCTCGATCTCGATCACGGATCCCTCCGCATCCGTTTCAGACAGCCAGTCGACCTCGATGCCGAGCAACTCGCCGGCGGTTTCCAGTACGCGTTTGAAGGAGGGAAGCACTTTCAGCTGGCTCTCAAAGTCGCACGGAATGTACGTGTCGGGTCGAGTGACTCGCCGGACTTGGAGCGGTGATGTAGTCTGCTCGGTCACGGTCGCCACGATCTCGCTTGCAACGGAGCACGGACCGTTGTCCTCGTGTACGACGATCAGTCGTCCCGTCCGCTTCGCCGACTCGAGCACGGCAGGCTTGTCCCACGGCTTGACGGAGCGAAGGTCGATCAGGTCGACGCCAATGCCATGCTCTTGGAGCGCCTCGGCGGCCTCGATGCACTGATAGGTGGTGGAGCCGTAGGTGACGATTGTCACGTCATCGCCGCGCCGCAGGTGGCGACTGCGACCGAGCGGCACGAACTGCGCATGGACGTCGGCGGAGGCAGTCCTTTCGCGGTCGTTCAAACACACCTTCGGATACAAAAAGACAGTCGGCTGCTGCGACTCGAAGGCAGCGTTCAGCAGGCCTGCGGCGTCGGTCGCATTCGAGGGCATAACCACCTGAATGCCGGGAACGTGACTCAGGACAGACTCCATCGTCTGCGCGTGGAATGGTCCGAGACCAGGCCGGTAGCCGCCGCACGGCGCCATGATGATCACCGGGCATGTCCACTCGCCACGGGTTCGCCAGGCCATGCTTCCGAGCTCCGAGAGGATCTGGTTGAACGCGAGAGGAAGAAAATCCGCGAACTGGATGCAAGCAACCGGACGACCACCTGCCAGTGCACGTCCGATCGCCTTTCCAACAATCGTAGCTTCCGACAGCGGCGCGTTGTGGACCCGACCTTTGAATTCCGTCGAGAGCCCCTTGGTCACGCCGAAGACGTCGCCTTTGGGGTCTTCGATGTCCTGCCCGAACAGGCTGACGCGGGGATCGCTTCCGAGGTGATGGCGCAGCACGTCGCGCATTGCCTGTGACATGGTGGCGACCGGATCGCCGTCCCCGCGAGCTTCGGGCTTGTCAGACGTGACGTCGTCGAGGGTTGGGTCGGAGCTCGGTGCGGTTCCGCGAAGTGCCGATTGCCTGGCGTCCTCGACCGCCCCCGCCGTCTCTCGTTCGAGCGCGTCGAGCGTTTCTTCGGCCACGCCCGAAGCGAGCAGGTAACGGCGAGAGTTTACGAGCGGGTCTCCTTCTTCTCGGATGCGCCCAAGCTCGTCGTTCGAGCGATAGACATGCTCGTCGTCTGCGTTGGTGTGGCTGCTGAGCCGATCGACCGACATCACCACCAAGGCGGGCCCTCGGCCCGAACGAAGCTCAGCGACACAGCGCTGCAGCGGCTCCCGACAAGGTTTCGGGTCTCTGCCGTCGATGCGGCGAATCGGCAGGCCATAGAACTCGTCGGCCTCCCGGCCCGGGAGGCTGTACCAAGTCTTTCGCGAGGTTTCCGTCGAGATGGCGTAGGCGTTGTCTTCGATGAGAAACAGAACGGGCAGCTCTTCACGAACCGCTTCAGCCACCGCTTCCAGGAACTCACCTTGCTGGCTTGTCCCATCCCCGACGGAACAGACCACGATCGGGCTGTCGGATGACTTGCGCACCTCGGCGGCAACCCCCACCGCCTGCAGTGCGTTGTTCCCGACAGGGCCGACTAGGCTCAAGATGTGAAGCGCCGGGTCGCTCATGTGGGCGCTCATCTGCCTCCCCGCGGAGTGCGACTCGGCATTGCACAGCAGACTGTGAAGGAACATTCCGGGACGGATCCCCCGCGCGAGCATCAGGGCCTTGTCTCGGTAGTGCAGGTGCAGCCAATCGGACGGCCGAAGGAACTCTGCCAGCACGGCAACGGCTTCGTGGCCCGCACCCGACACATGGAAGAAAGCTTGGCGGCTGCCGACGAACTGCAACTCGGCCTCATCGACCCGTCGGGCCAAGAGCATCGCACGATAGGTGCGCAGGTCGGCGTCTAGATTTTCGTTGGCCTCCGACGACCGCCTGGTCCCCTTCATGCTTTTGCCTACTAGCATGGTCGCGACCATACCGACGCCGTCAAGGCGCGCTGAGCCATGTAAGAACCCTTCTTTACGTCATGTAAAACTTGGGACCGCTGAGGCGGCGCTCGGGTAGAATCACCTGCCATGTCTCAGATCATCATCGATAGTCGGTTCAACGGGCCTCCCGATTCGGGAAACGGAGGCTATGTGTGTGGCCTGGTTGCGAACGCGATCGACGGACCGGCCATCTCCACTCTGCGCAAGCCCCCGCCGCTTGAACGCAAGCTCACCCTGCAAACGCTGGAAGAAGGCAAGGCGGTCTTGCGGGATGGTGACACGGTGATCGGGGAAGCAGTCGGCGAGCGCTTGAGCCTTGCGCTGCCCGAGCCGCTTTCGTTCGATGAAGCGGTCGAAGCAAGCAAGCACTATGTGGGGTTCCAGGCGCACATCTTCCCCACGTGCTTTGTCTGCGGGCCCGGGAGGCCTCTCAACGATGGGATGCGACTGTACCCAGGAGCGGTCTCGGGGCGGTCCATCGTCGCGACGCCGTGGACACCGGACGCCTCGATGCCTCATGACAACAATCGAATCCGAGACGAAATCGTCTGGGCTGCGCTCGACTGCACGGGCTTCTTCCCCCACTACCCAGTAACCGCAGTACTGGGGCGGCTGCATGGCCACATCCTTCGTGAAACCAGAGTCGGCGAGCGCTACGTGGTCGTCGGCTGGAAGGTCGGGGGTGAAGGTCGCAAGCTGTGGTCGGGCACCGCGGTCTTCGACGAAGACGGAAACACTTGCGCCTCGGCGTTGACCACATGGATCCAACTCAAGCCCGACCAACCGGACTTTCGTGTTGAGACAGGCAAGTGAATTGATGGCGTCCCCAATGATGCCGAGTTGGAAGGTCGGGGCAGGGTCGAAGACCCGGTGGCGGGATTGAGCACGAGGGAAGGCTGCACACTCAGACGGTCATCACCAAGGTGCAGTGGGACTGGGCCGACGATCCTTGCGGTGGC
>JAFDFW010000229.1 GCA_019309605.1 Deltaproteobacteria bacterium
CAAATCGGTACGTACGCCTCGATACCGATGCCGCAATTTGCGCCGATCACGTCCGCACCTGCATCGGCCAGCTCTCTTGCCGCCTGCTCGCACGAAACCCCCATCATGGTGCGATCCTTGTTCTTGCCCGCGTCGTACACCATGCAGGCCACCACGGGTAACCCCGTCGCCTTCGCGGCCGCCAGGGCCAACTTGATTTCAGCCAGATCCATCATGGTTTCGATGACGATGGCGTCGGCCCCCGCTTCGGCTAGGGCTTGCGCCTGCTCGCTGAAGGCATCGGACAGCTCCTCTTCGGTGACGTTCTTCATGCGGAGGAACTTGCCGCTGGGCCCCATGGAGGCAAAGACCTTCGCCTGCCCGGCGGCAGCGCGCTTCGAGATCTCCACACCCGCGCGGTTGATCTCGGCGACACCGGGAGCGTTGGGGTACGCCGCCAATGTAAGGCGATTGGCTTGAAAGGTATTTGTGAGCACCACCTGACTCCCCGCCTCGACGTAGGCGCGCGGTACCTCTTCCACGCGTTCCGGATGTTCTACGTTCCAGGTATCGGGCAAGGTGCCCACTGGGAGCCCGCGCGCTTGCAGCTCCGTTCCCCAGGCACCATCGGTGAGCACCACTCCCTTGGACATCAACTCTTCGATCAACGCGTTTGCGGCCATCTCATTACTCCCTTCTCACTGCGCTGGCTTCACATCTCGCCGTGTCTTGACTCTCATCCTCATTCGGCCTCGGCGAAGCTCGTCTCATCAATGAATAGCTTCTGGAAACGGGCGTCCGTAGCCAAGGATACGTGGCGCACCTGCTCGATCAATGAAGCGTAGGCTTCGCCTTCGAGCTCCTCGCCGAGCAGAGCAAGCTTCGCGCCCAACAAGCTGGTATTGCCCGCCGCTTCGACCTGCTCCTCCGCGAATCGAATCAAGCCGATGCGACGCGCGCTTTCGGTGCTCACATAATTTCCGAAGGCCCCGGCGAGATACAGGGTGCGCACATCGGAGCGCATTGCCCCCAGCTCGGAAAGCAACACCTCAGCGCCCGCCCAGATCGCTGCCTTGGCCAGCTGCAACTCTCGAACGTCGAGCTGCGTGAGCGTGACGGGCGCTGTCAAGGGGATCACCCTCTCCTCGCGGAGAATGCGCCCGCTCGAGGCGATCCAGCCCACATCCAAGGCTGCCGCGACTGCGTCGACCAAGCCGCTGCCGCAGATGCCGCGCGCCTCCCCGTCACCCAAGACGTGACAGTGAAGCTGCCCTTCCGCTCCGCCGTTCTCTCCACCTTGTTCTAGGGCGCTCACGGAGCAAATCGCGCCCGTGATCGCCTGCATCCCCATCTCGATCTTCCCCCCCTCGAAGGCGGGACCGGCGGCCGTCGAGGCGCAGAGGATCTGATCTCGGTTTCCGAAGGCGATCTCTCCATTGGTGCCGAGGTCGATCAAGCCGACCAGCTCGGAACTCTCGTGCATCCCCGTCGCGAGGATCCCCGCCAGGATATCGCCGCCGACGAGCCCGCCCAGGCAGGGAAGCACGTGGACCTTGGGATCGCCGTCGATCGCCCAACCCAACTCCGCCGCAGCGAAGGATCGGCCACGGCCGTCCAGCGGATCGAAGGGGGCGCGCGCCAAACAAGCGGTGTCGAGCCCGCCGATGAAATGATGCATCACACTATTGCCGGCGATGGCGACCGCTTCGATGCCGGAGCCCGCAGCCTCTTCGGAAGCGAGTAAAGAGGCGATCATTTCACCCACCCCATCACGCAAGAGCGCCACCAACTTGGCGCGCCCCTCCGGTGTGTCTGCAAAGGCGAGCCGAGTGATCAGATCGGCGCCGTAGGGCGACTGGGGGTTGCGCGCAGTGCGCACACCGAGCACCTCTCCCGAACTGAAGTCGAGCAACTGCGCCACCATGCTGGTCGTCCCCAAGTCGACGGCCACCCCCCGTCCTTGGCGGCCGGAGGTAGAGAGGGCTCCGTGCTCGACGAGGATCTCCGCTTCCCACTGCGCCACCTCGATTGTTGCGTCGACCATTGCGCGACTGCGGCAAGCTAAACGCCAACCCTCGGCGATCTCCTGCTCCGAGAGGATCCCTCTCTCGTCGGGATCCAGATGGAGATCTCCCTGCAAGAGCTTCACGCGACAACCGCGACAGCGCCCCTTGCCGCCACAGGGGAACTCGACGCCATATCTGTGCAAGATGTCTTGTAGCCGCGTGCCCGGCGCGACGGCGAGGCACTTGCCGAGGGGCATGAGCGCGATCTGGACTGAATCACTCATGCGAAGAACATCTCCTCCCTCGGCTTGCACCCGCTATGAGAATTGAGCCGATGGTGCGGTTCGTTTCACCCGGTCAAGCCTGCGTCAACTCGTAGGTCTTGCCCGTCTCAACCATGGCGCGAAGGTTTTCGAACTTCGCATCCGGGGGCACGCTGCATCCGGTGCCCAAGATAAAGCCGCCATCCGCACCTACCTCATCGATCAAGCGCTTACTATAAGCCGCAACATCCTCCGGCTTACCGATCGACATTAGCGCCGCCGAAATATCACCCTTCAAGCAGAGATGACCGCGAAGCACCTCTTTCGCCGCGAAGATATCGGTAGTGCTGTCGAGCTCGAGCACGGCTGAACCTTTGGGGAGCCGCTTGAAATATGGGAGATTCTTGCTCCAGTCTGTATCGAGATGAAACAGCGTGACGATCCCCTCTGCCCAAAGTGTCTCCACGAGTTCTTGAGTATAGGGCCACCAGAAACGCTCGAAGACGGCCGGCGAGAAGAAGAAGGCACCCGCCCTCTCTTCACTGCACATGAAAATATCGATGCCCGTTTGCTTGACGAAAAGCAGCTGCTTCTCGATGAGATCGGTCGTCATCCGGCGCAACGCACGCTCCACCGGCTCGGGCTTGGAAAAGACATCCTGGGTGAAAGGAATCATGGAGCGCGTTAAGGACAAGATGAAGAAGGGATGAAGCCCATTAGCGAGAAAGAAAGGCTTGCACTCGCGCTTCGCACACTCACCGAGGAACATCGCCCCCCCCACCATGAGCTGCATCATCTCGTCGGCCTTTGTCTCGGGCGTGAGCTCGCTGACGCGCCACAAGAAATCTTCCTCAAAGAAAGCATCAAAACCCATCTCGGCGATCTTTTCGAAATCCTCGGGTTTGAGCATCTCCTGCTCGTCCAGTTGGAAGGGAGTTTGATCGTCGAGATCCACCCCCGGTATGCGCATCTTCATGGGGAAGACACCGGCAGCTTGCAATTGAATGGGCTTGTAGGACGCCGGATAGATGTTGTCCCAGCCACCGATCCGGTCATAAACATCGAAGACAGCCCGCACCACGGCTTGATTGTCAGAAGCGATCTGCGCCTGGGGCACGCCCGTCAGCCCCGCCGCTGGCTCCGGCAGCAAGGTCGGAATCACGGGGACCCTATCCGGTTTCTCCAAGCGAAGCGCTGACCAGACGCGCTCATCGGACGTCATCGATTCCTGTGCCATCTTCACGCCGCCCCTACCGCTTCGAGGCAGTAGGCCACCCCAGTCGATGCGTCCAAGGTCTGTAAGTCCGCCCCTATGTACTCACCGAACTCGGGTGTCGTCACACCGCCACCCACAACGACTTTGAGATTTTCGCGCAGCCCCTCTTCCACGAGTAGCTCCGTCGCACGGCGCGTGCTCTCGAAGGCTGTGGTGATCAGGGCCGAGAAACCAACGATATCAGGAGAGATCTCTTTCACCTTTTCGACCAAGGTTTCGGGCTCCACATTCACCCCCAGATCGTGCACTTCGAAGTTGTGCACCCGCAACAAGGTGGCGACGATGTTCTTTCCCAAATCGTGGATGTCGCCACGCATGGTAGCGAGCACGACAACCCCGATGGGATCGCCACCCCGCACTTGCTCCAGGTAGGGCTCGAGAATCGCCATGGCCCCTTTGAAAATCTCACCCGAAATCATGAGCTCGGAGAGGTAGAACTCCCCTTCGTGGAAGAGCTGGCCGACATCCAACATGCCCTGACGGCACTCTTCGAGCAGAGCCAGAGGATCTTCTCCTGCCGCACTCCTCACGCGAACCAACTCAAGCGTTTGCTCCTGCTCCAGCGAGACGATCAGCTCTGCAATACGGCTCGACATACCCGCCCTTCCATTTCCGCATTCTGGCACGAGATCTGTGTTTTGCTACTTCAAGAACGCTCGGCGGCTTACGGAATGAAAGAAATCCGGAACGATGATGTCATCCGGCTGCGGATAATGACGGGCCATGAAACCACCATTTCCGCACCGAAACGGGGCCGTCATCGCTTCGATCTCGGCTTCGAGAGCCCCGACGGACAAATCCGGCGTACTCGACCAAATCGTGTCGACGGAATTCCAGAGGCAGATTTTCCCTGCACAGCGTTCAGCGAGCGCTGCATGTCCAATCACGCGAGGCTGATCGAGCTGCAATACATCGACGCCCATTGTGATCGCCTCAGGAATCAAAGAAGAGATCTCTCCGCAGCAATGCCAAATGTCAGCCCTGACTGAGCCCCGAAATCCTGCCAGGTCATGAACGCATCGACTTCGCCGGCGTCGGCATACTGATCGAGGCAAGCGAGCGTCAGATCCGTCAGGCGATCTAGCAATGATTCGAAGCCATTTCTCTGCTTGAACGGCGCCAGGAGCATCGCTTCAAATCCCATCAAGTCTCGGACCCGCTCGAAAAGCAAAACCGGATCGGCCGCAACGATGTACTTTCCAGCATCTTGCGCCTTTGCGAAGAGCGACTCGTAGACTTGGTAATGCTCTGGCGCGGCCAAATCCGGATACGAATACTTTCCGAGCTGACTCAAGTCGCGCAGCGGAGAAGTCAGAACACGATCAAAAAGTCCGGAGGAAACCTCCCGCTGAACATTCCAATCATCGAGATAGCGTGTTCCAAGCGCGAGGCTCTCACCTTGCTCAAAATAGCCGCGCCAATGCAGAAGAGCCGTTTCGAAGAAATCACTCGCGACCGGATCAATGAAGCTATACGGAAAACGATCCGGTGAATCGAAGCCAATGCTTTTCCGAACGATGTCCCGACTCGTGAGTCCCGCCGGTGTTGGCTGCGGGCGCAGAACGTCGTCGAGCAACGAACCACAAGACACGGCTACGAACCGCGAATCGGGTAACGCCCGTGTTCGTGCGCCGATTCGACCATCCATTGCAAGCGGGTCGCATCGACGTAGGGGTGGGAGTGCGCAGCAGAAAGGATGTAGCCACCTCCGCGGGCTGCATCTTGGATGGCCTTCTTCACCGCCGCGTCGATCTCATCTCGGGTGCCCTTGACTAGGAGATGGGAGACATCGAGATTTCCGATCAATACCAGCTTGTGGCCCACTTGCTCGCGAACCCGCCCGAGATCCATGTCGGCCGTCGGTTCCATCGTGATGATGCCGTCAAAGCCCCAGTCCACGAACTTATCCAGAAATTGATAGATCTTGCCGCATGAATGAAACACGAACTTTCGACCGTAGCTGTGAACGAGATCCGCCACGCGCCGATAGCTTTCTCCATAGAGTTTCTCAATCAAGTCGGGACGCATCAGAGGACCAGTCTTCTGGCCGAGATCATCGCCACCAAGAACGATCTCGACACCGGACTGCATGACGCCTTCCAAATAGCGGAGGTAGAAATCCGTCTGGAATTCGACGACCCGCTTGATGAACTGCGGGTTCTCATACACCAGCTTCGTAAAATCAACGAAACCAATCGCCTGCCAGCT
>JAFDFW010000230.1 GCA_019309605.1 Deltaproteobacteria bacterium
CTGACTTCTTCTTCGCGGAGCTCGAAGCTCGGTAGGCCGGGGCACTTGCGGCGGGAGCCGCGACGCCAGCAGACGCCGCAGGGGCGGCGGCGGCGGAAGACGCTGCAGGGGCGGCGGCGGCGGAAGACGCTGCAGGGGCGGCGGCAGCCTCGTCCGAGGCACCCCACACCTCGGAGTTCTGAGCAGGTTGAGAGTCGCCTCCCTTAGTCGTTGCAGAAGCGACCGCCGCGCCCGAAAACGCCGCGCTCGTGTACGTCCCCACCGTCCGACCGCTCTTGGGGTCTACGGCTTGGGCGCTTGCGAAGCGTACTGGCGCGGGCTGAAGCTTCCCGTTCAACGCATGAATCGGCCCTACCTCGGCTTGGACGATTAAATCGACGTCACGCTTCGGATGGGACTTCAGATACGCATCGGCACGCGACTGCGACATGGGCAGCGTCGCGATCCGATCTGCATTGCCGCCCTGAATGTCCGCTTTGAACGTCCCGCGTGGGGCCAAGCTACGACCCTTGGTCGCGTGATCAGTCGCCTGACAGATCGACCTCGGTGCTCGCAAGTACGGCCGTACAGCTCGCACCTTGACGGGAAAAGCCTTCGCGTCGCGATCGTATTGCCCCAGAGTACCCGTCGTCTTCATTTGGACTTGCACCGTCTTTGGAGCGGTGCGGGCCTTTCGGAGCCCCTGCTGGAAGGTCACACGGGCTTCGTTGGTCAGCTGTACGTTCGTAGCGGAGTTGCTCTTAGCGGCCTTCCACCGGTTCGCGTACGCGCGGCACTCCGGACTCGCCGAGTTGCTCCCGATCTTTCCGTGCGGCACGGCGAAAACTTCGTAGTAGTCCACCGCAACGGCATCCACGTTTACGGCGTTGTAGTTCGACGCGAGATAGGCTCGGTAGACTGCCGCGTAGTCGGCTTCCGCCGAACCGCGGGGAAACTCGCCCGTAGCCTTCGCCACGGGCTTCGTCATGCCGATCGAAAAGCCGTCGGTCTTGGTCCGTTTCTGAGGCTTCGGCTTCGGGGCTGCTTTCGCCTTTTCCTTTTGCTCCTTCTGCGCCTTCTGCTCGCTCTTCACGTTGCTAACGAAGTTGCCGAAGTCGGCGCGCGAGATCGCGGCGAACGCCGGGAGAATGAGCAGCGCTGCGAGAAAAGCTAAAAGTGTCTTACGATTCATCGAACTCTCCATTTGCGCCGTGGACGGCGAACCACGGATCTCTATTCAGACGCCTGCACGCCCTGCCATGGTTACCGTTCGCATACGGCTAGGCGAAACGCCGATGTTGATCGGATCGCCCGATATTGGTCAAGCAAAAACGCGGTCGTGAACCAGGACGAGTTAGGCGGGACGGACTGCAGTTCGTGGATCTGGTCGAGTACGTGGGCACCGACGCACTGTATCCGCTTGGCGGAGCACGATACCTGCGGCCGGTAGAGCGAACGCGAAACTCCGTCCACTCAGAGAGACCTCGTCAATGGCGTCGTCAAACTCGTTAACAATTACGTATGTCGACGGCACAGAGGGTCACATCCCGAACTCGGGCCTTCTTTCCTCTATCTGTGAGAACGTGGATCTCGGGTGGGCCGCTCACTCCCGCTCGGGCCATCTCGGTCTGGCACCCAACCTAGAACACGTTCTATGTATCGGGCATGTCCGCGTCGACGCGACGATTTACGCCTCCGATCCCTAACGGCTGGTTTCAGGTCGCCGTTAGTGACGAGATCAAGCCGGGGGACGTGAAGCCGCTCCGCTACTTCGATAAGGACCTCGTCATCTTCCGCACCGAATCTGGCAAGATTTCCGTGCTGGATGCGCACTGCCCTCATTTAGGTGCGCATCTTGGGTACGGCGGCAAGGTGGAAGGCGATGGCGTTGTTTGCCCGTTCCACGCCTGGAAGTTCGACGGAGCGGGGAAGCTCCTCGACGTGCCTTACGCCAAGCGCAAGCCGCCCAAAGCCAAGATACCCTGCTGGCCAGTGAAGGAGGTCGCGGGCCTCGTGTTCGTTTGGCATCACGTCGAAGGCAAGGCGCCGGAGTGGGACATCCCCGACGCAGTGCCCGAGTACGAATCCGAGGAATGGACCGAGTACCTCACGCACAGCACCACCATGCGCACGAACAATCTCGACATGGCCGAGAACCAGGTCGACACGGTGCACTTCCACTACGTGCATGCTGCGACCAACATGCCCAAGGCCGAGACTGAGGTTGACGGGCACATCATGCGAGTGAGCTCGATCTCCGACATCGACACTTCGATGGGTTCCGTTGAACAGAAGGTAGAGAGCACTTCCTACGGCTTTGGCCTTAGTTACGTTCGTATGACCGGCCTCGTCGACACACTTCTCACCGGTACTCAGACACCCATCGACGAGGACGAGGTCGACGTCCACTTCAACTTCATGGTGAAGAAGACAAGTGGCGCCGATGTCGCGCGAGGCATCGGCAAGGCGTGGCTCAAAGAGGTCGTCCGCCAGCTCGAACAGGATCGTCTTATTTGGGAGCACAAGGTGCAGCACGAAAACCCGCTGCTGTGCGACGGAGACGGCCCGATCGGCGTTTTACGTCGCTGGAGCCGGCAGTTCTACACCTGGCCCGACGAGCGGTCGGCCGCCGAGTGAGCACCACTCGCTATCGTTCCCGCATCCAAGCAACCCCCGCGCTCACCGCATCGTCCAGCGCGAACCGCGGCGCATACCCAAGCGCCCGGATTCGCTGGTCGTCGAAATGGCTCGCCCGCGAGGTCGTGTCGACGGCAAGAGGATGAAGCTTGGGCTCGGTTCCTCTGGGAGTGAGAGCCGTGATCGTCCGAGCGGCTAGTTTCATGATGCCTGCCGGAAGGTGCACGGTCCCAGTGCGCTTACCGGTTGCGGTTGCGCGGTCGAGCGCTTCCTTGAGCTCGTGCCATGTCGTGTCGAAGCCGCTGATGAGAAAGACGCGCCTTTCGGCCGCCGGCGACTCACCGAGGAGCACCATCGCTCTCGCCACGTCGCGCGCGTCGGCCATCGAGAGCGTTTGAGTGCCCTTTCCGATGAGCGGAAAGACGCCGGTGCGATGGACCGGATAGAGATTCGCCATCAGCGAGGTGTCTCGAGCGCCCGTCGTCGTGACCGGTCGCACGAGCACCCATGGGAGTTCGGCCTCGTCCGCTTCACTGCGGACGATCTCCTCGCGCGCAATGGCTGCATGCTGATAGTCGTGAGCGGGCTTGCAAGGGAAGTCCTCGTTCACGGCGGCATTGGGAAGTGGCCCATAGACTTGGATCGTGCTCAGTTGAACGAAACGCCCGGACCGCGCTCGCACCGCTGCCTGGACGATCCTTCGGGTGAGATCCACTTCGACCGCGCGGCGCGTTGCTTCGTCGAGGTGCATGCGCGTGTCGGCCGTACAGTTGTAAACAACCTCGGTATCGCGCATCGCGTCGATGAGCGAGGACTCGGAGTAATCGATTGGCAGCACCGTGACCCCCAGCGAGTCGACAAAGCTCCGATCACTGCTGGGTCGTACGACGGCGCAAACCGAGTGTCCTGCCTGTTTGAGCTGATCGACGAGATGACTCCCGAAGAATCCGCTCGCCCCTAAAACGGTCGCACGCATGCGCGCAGTATGACACGCGGCAGGCGTGGTATCCTCGCCGCGCGATGTCCGAGACGACCAGAACCTATTGGAATCCCGTGTCGGCGGGCTAGGCACTCACCATGGGCGGCGCAGCACCTCGTTTCGAGACACTGGACTTCGGTCTTCATTCGTTTCGCGGGAACGAGCTCCACGAGACTCTGACCCGGCTTCGCGAAGCGGGTCCCGTCGTCGAGGTGCGCTTCATGAACATGCCGGCGTTTGCAGTGACGCGCTATGACGGACTGATTCGGGCATTTCGAGACGGCGAGCGGTTTCCGCCGGAGCGCATCTACCAGATGATGTTCGAACCGATTTGCGGGCCGACGTTCCAGACCTTGACCGGCCGCGATCACGTGATCCGACGCAGGTTGGCGACGCCCGCGCTCCGCGCGGAGGCTGTGCGTAAGCAGGATGAAGTCGAGATCGTGAAGCTAGCGAACGAGCTGATCGAGCACTTCACGCACTTGTTTCCGTTCATCATCATCACGCGGCTGCTCGGGGTGCCACGAGATGCCGAACGCGAGTTTCGCCGCTGGGCGCAGGCACTTCTGCGTTTCGCCGAGGATCATGCGCGGGCCGTCGCGGCCAACGCTGAGCTCACCGCATATCTCGAGCCCATCGTGGCGGCGCGGAGGGAGCAGCCGCGCGACGACATCATCTCGGATTTGGTGCGGGCAGAGGTGGACGGAAAGCGGTTTACGGATGAGGAAGTGCTCTCCCACGTGCGCCTGATCTTTTCCGCAGGGGCGGGGACTACTCACGATGCGATCGGCAACCTCTTCTATCACTTGCTCTCGCAGCCCGAGCTTTGGGAGATGGCGAAGCGCGACCCATGTACGCGTCCGGGGATAGTCGAGGAAATTCTGCGCTTCGAACCACCTGTCGCGGTGCTGCCGCGTATTTCGGCTTCATCGCCGATCGAATTCGACGGGGTCTCCATCCCACCGAGCGCCTTCATGCTCTTCGCGATTTCCTCCGCGAACCGGGATCCAAGCGCGTTCCCGGACCCTAACGTCTTCAAGACCGATCGCCCGCCCAAGCCGATCCTCACCACATTCGGTCCGGGGCCCCGAATGTGTCCCGGCCAGCACCTAGCGCGAAAAGAGCTCTCCTTGGTGCTGGACGTGGTGCTCGAACGGCTCCCCAATTTGGTTCTCTTGGACCCGGACGCATCCCAACCGGTCGGAGCCATCATACGTGGACCGCATACGCTGCCGGTGGCGACGGGATAGCCTCAATCGGTCGCACCGACGCTTTGGGACACGAAGAGTATTCGCTCACTCCGGCGGCTGGTACCAAATCGGCGAAGTCCAAGCGAGCTCTTGCAAAGCTGGTTGCACCTGGGGCTCACAACACCCCGCCTGGTCTGCCGGCGGCCGACCCGCGCTGCAGTCGGCGGTACAGTGGTCGCGGTTGAGGCCGATGGTTGGATAACAGCACGCCTCGTCGATCGGTCGCGGGTCGGCAGCGTCGCAGTCGTAGCTTGCCGCGTTGCATTGACGGGTCGTCCAGCGGCACGAGGGGCTCTCGACGACGCGCGCGTAGTAGTACGCGCGCTCGGACGGGTCGAAGTCAGGGTCTTCCCAGACCGCGCACAGCGATGCCGCACCGGGGCCGCTTTGCTCGCAGGTGCCCAGGTCGACCGTCGCACCGTTGTTTGCGTCGCCTGCTATGTCATGGATGGCTACCTGGTAGTCTCCGTTTTCGAGCCAGCCCTTCACGATCTGAATTCGTTGAAGCGCCGTGCCAGGTTCAGCCTCTGTGCCGATGTCCTGAATCGCGGAGACTGCGAACTTCGGAGCCGCGCCTCCCATGGGCTGTGCCGATAGCGTGCCACCCATTGGTACGCCGTCGTCGTATCCGGTCTGTACGAACTCGCTCGAGTCGCACAAGGTCTCCGGGTAGTCCCAGCCACCGAAAAAGCGCGGCACGATGCGCGGACCGCTGGTGCCAAACGTTTCTCTGCGACGCATGGCATCGAAGATGGCGGGCCGTGCGTTTTCTTTGGCCCAGACGCCGGCAAGCCCGCCCGGTCCGAGATAGGGATTGTCGGCAAATCCGTCGAGGTTGGTTTGACCCGCGCCGGCGTGCCCCGGAAAAGCGTACTCGCTGACGCCACCGGGCGCCGAAATGTGGGTGTCGGTGCTTCCGATGACGCCGTGCTCGAAGGGATTCACGCCCAGTGTCTCTGCGTGCTTCATTCCTTCGCCAAACGCGCTTCGCAGGTAGTCCGAAGGATTCGGCGTCGAGGTTACCTCCTGGTTGAGGTCGCCAAGCGATTTGTAAGGGACTAGTTCGAGGCCGCACATCTCGTCGGGCACCGGTTGGCCCGGAAGGCACTCCGAGTTGCCCTTGTGCTGCATGATCTCGATGATCGGCTCCATGAACCGACGCTCAGCGGCGTACTCCGCGGTGAACGGCGAACCGTCAGCCATCTCGTCCTTGAAGAAGAGGCCATCCGAGAGGTTTGAGTTGTGGGGGATCGTGAGCGCATCGCACTCGTAGCCTGCGTCGAGACACTCACGGCGCAGCTCCGCCCAAAGCTCGTCCACGTACGGGCGGTCGAAGTAGCTCACCGGCAGCCAAGGCACGGCCTCGTTCTTGAAGATGACATTGCGGTGAAGGTTGCGAACGCCAGGCGCGGCCGTCCATTCGTAGGCCACGAAGGCGGTGAAGTCGCAGGCAGCGCTGCGATCGTAGGCTGCCTCCGCGGCGTCGATGACGCCCGCCCACACCTCGAGCCCTGCTTCCTTGCACACCTGTCCGTCGTTGCCGCACAAGTCCGGATACTTCGCGTCTTCGGGCAGTGCCGCGATGTGCGAGGCGAATAAGATAAACGCCAGCTCGTTCTCCCGGAATTCCACGCACTGTTCGTGCTCGTACGCCGAAGACGTCGGGTCCGAACACAGCGCGACGGCTCCGAGGAACTCCGAATGATCGCTCAGCGCGACGAAGTCGAGGGGCCGGTCCATTTGATAGGTGCGAAGAGGCTCGCCGTCCGCGTCGTAGGGCGGAATACCAATGCTTTCTCCGCGTGCAAATGCGTACGCGTCGGTTGGGGTGGTCCGTGTCCCGCCCAAGTTCGCATCCATCGAAAGCTTGGTGTGCACGTGTGTGTCACCGAACAACGGCACCTTGAGTGCGTCATAGTCGTCACAGCGCATCGCTGGATCAGGCAGGGCCTCGGGCCGAGGTTGTGAGCCTCCACTCTCTTTGCAGGCGCTCCCGAACCCGGCGAGGGCGACCAAGAGCACTCCGACCGCCAGAGAACTGCGCCTCATAATGGGCCCGTACACTCGAAGTCGCGGATAACCCCGGTGCAGATGTCGATCTCCTCTTGGCAGCCCGACCCGTCCAAACAGTCGACGCACTTACACGAGTCTGCAACGACGCACACGTTGCATTGAGCGCTCGCGCCGCAGGCGCTCGAGTTACCGAAGCACTGCGCGCAGCCCGTGCTCACGCCTTCGACGCTGCTGTCCGCCTGAACGCAGTCGCGGATGCACTTCGTTGCCGCGGCCTCATCGGCTTCAGTCGCGTTGCCGCCAATGAGTTCCACGATGAGCTCTAGGCATGTGCCCTTGCCACACGTCTGGGCCGCTAAGGAGAGGGCGCCCGACTGGACGTACCCCGCGTCGGGCTCGTCGACGCATTGGTCGACCAACGGCCCAGGTGTACCGCCGGTGCCACCTCCGCCCATGGTACTGGAGTCGCCGCTACAGGCCGCGACTGCCATCGATAATGCGAACAAACCAACCAGATTCCAAAGTGCCACCTTAGACATCATCATCCCTCCGTGCCGTATAAAGCTATCAACGAACAAGTAGGCTGGCCGACTCGCAGTGACTTGTCCAGCATCTCCTGCTCGCCCTTCCAACAGCCCGGGTAGTGGCTAGTTGAGCCTGTTTCGCACCTGGGCCCGGTGTCAGTCGAGCGGTGTCAGTACCACGATCGGAAGCTCCCGTTCGGTACGGGTCTGGTACTTCGCCCACCACGGATTGATCTTCGTTCCGATCTCCCAGAGGCGCTCGCGCTCGGTGCCCGTTGCAAGCGTGGCTTTCACTTTGAACTTCTTCCGACCTGCGCGGACGGCGCCGATCGGATCGACCTGGAGGTTCTTCCACCACTGGGGGTCGCGCTTTGCGGCGCCGTCAGACCCGACCACGACGTAGCTGTCACCGTCGCGAAAGTACGCGAGCGGCGTCGAGTGGGTCTGGCCAGACTTACGGCCAGTGACCGACAAGAGTAACGTGGGGAGGGCGGCCCAGGCGCCGATCCGGCCGTCGCTGAGCTCGTACACCGTAGCGTGGGCTTTGAACATCGCCTTGAGCGCGCGAGCGCGAAGATGTCGGAAGCGGGGGGTCATGGGCGGACAGTCTAGGCGTCGCTCGTCATGATGAAGAGGGGCAGGTCGCCGAAGGCCTTGTACTTGGGACGCAGGCGTTCGGTGTTGTAGTACTTGGCGACGTCCACGACCTTCTTGGCGTCGATGATTACGTCGAGCGGAACGTTGCCGTAGCGGCCGTTGTGCACCGAAACGAGTTGACCCGAGGTGCCGGAATCGATGAGATCCAAGGCCAGGTTGCCAAAAGCCATGGGAACGATCGAGTCGAGCGCATCGGGGTCGCCGCTGCGAACGAGGTAACCGAGCCGTTGGCTGATTACGTTGACCCGGCGGCCTTGATTGAATTTTGGAGACAGGTGTTTGAGCGCTGCTGCGACGCGGTCTCCAATACCGCCAAGCTTGCGGTGACCAAACTGGTCCGCCTCCTCCGATTCGAAAGACATCTCCTCGAATAGTTGCTCGGGTTGCGGTCGCGGTCGTGGACGAGGAGATCAGTGAGCTCCTCGATGTCGAAGGTATGCTCCGGAATGAGGCAGCGATCGGCGGCTCCCGCCATGGTCGGCAGAAGCGCGGTGTATCCGGCGTAGCGACCGAACACCTCGATCACGAGGAAGCGTTCGTGGGAGCCTGCGGAGGTGCGGAGCTTGTGAGTCAGCTCGATGGTGCGGGTCACGCAGGTGCTGAAGCCGATGCAGTAGTCCGTGCCGGGGACATCGTTGTCCATGGTCTTGGGAATGGCGACCACCGGGACGCC
>JAFDFW010000901.1 GCA_019309605.1 Deltaproteobacteria bacterium
CGTGTACTTTGCTCTGTTCCAAGAAGGCTCTGTCCCGCTGGAGACCACCGGTACCGCCGTCGGTTTGGTCTCGGTCATCGGCTACACCCCGGACGTATTCGTCGCGCTTGCGGGAGGCTGGTTGCTCGATCGGTCCCCGGGCGTTGCCGGGCACCAGCACTTCTTCTTGTTCCTCACCGCCTTCGCCGTGATCGGCTTGCTGGCGAGCCTAGGGTTCCGACGCACTCAAGCATCGTCGGCTTGATGCACGTCTCGAAGGCGCGATTCGGCTGCGCGTCGTTGGCGTTCGGCTTCTTCACTGAGCTGCATGGCGCCCTTTAGATTTTCGATGAGCTCGGCTTGGTCTCGCAGGCTTTTGTTCAGGTGATTCGTGACCACATCGACGCTGGCGACCGCAATGCCGCAGAACACCGCGAAGATCGTTGCCACCCGTATCCAGTTCATGAAGACGGCCGGGTCGTAGAACGTCGTCGTTTCGACCACCATGACGCCGGCGGAAAGCACGGCGCCTACGGCGAGCAAGGAAAGCAGGTTCACGCAGAGGACGATTAAGGTGACGCGACGCCGAAACAGTACGGAGGCAAGGACGCTCTGGCACGCTAAGATCAACACCGGGGCAGCGAGGTAGCCCGCCAAGAGCAAACTGAAGACGCCGATGACGTAGAGAAGGGTAAGGAAGCAGAGGGCTCGAACCCGGTAGGGGAGACGCTTAGCAAAGAACAGGATGACGAACCCGCCGTAGAGCGCGACGTCAATCGCATCGAGGAGCGTTCGCACGAATGCCACGCCGCCCACCACGACGGCAACGAGCAACGAGGATTGGAGCACCTGCCGGCGAACGCTCTTGGCTTCGCTCAACACGTCCATTTCCGTTGAGGTCGCGTTCTCTGCCACGGCCGGGGATGGTACCCCGCTTAGGACTTCCGCAACACCGCGATCAGGAAGCCCCCGAAGTATCGAAGGGGGGAGCGGCTCGCCAGTTGCTCGGCTCGGCTCAACCCGCGAGCCACACCGGGGATGCGGTGCACGGCCGCGAAGGGCGTGAGCACGCGAACGCCGTAGTAGTCGACGAGTTCAAGATTGGGCGGCAATAGCCCTGGAATATCGCGAGGAGAGTCCCAGCGCGTGGAGATGTCCGCTTCGGTTCGGTCGTCGCCGATCGGCTGGGAGCCGGCCACCTTCTTTGCGAGATAGCGAAGGCTCCAGGGATTGTAAAACTCGAGCAGGAGGTGGCCACCCGGCCGCGTCACCCGCGTCGCCTCCCGGATCGCGGCGTCGATGTCGGGAACGTGCGCGAGGACCTTGAAGCTGTAGGTGAGATCGAACTCCTCATCTTCGAACGGGCATACGCTTCCGATATGCACCTCGAGGCCGCGTTCCTTTGCGCGCTGTGCCATGCCTTCCGAGAGGTCGATCCCCACGGCCTCCTTCGCCACCTCCGCGATGCGCGCGAGGATCAGACCGGTCCCGCAACCAAGCTCGAGCACCCGCGCGTCCCGCGCATAGGGTGCCGTGACCTGAACCTCGAGGTCGTCAATCATCTGATGATAGCCGTACCCACGCCCCCGTTCGTAGGAGTCGCTGAAGTCATCGTAGTATTGCCGAGCCTTCTGTTCGGATGCGTCACCCATGGATTTCCTCATAGAGCAGCTCGTACGCCGCCGCGACTTCTTGCGGCGAAAACCTCGACGTCGCAAGCTCGCGCGCCTTGTGCCGGACTTCCGCGATGGCTGCTTGATCGGTGCTCAAACCCTCGATCGCCTCGGCCAAGGCTTCCGCATCGGTTTCCACGGCGATCGCCCCGCCGTCCTCGGCGAGTTCCGCAGACGGCGTTCCCATTCCGACGAGCACCGGCCGCCCTAGGCACATCGATTCGAGCGCGACGAGCGGGTAGTCCATCTTGGCGTATGCCGTCCGGTTCACCATGACGACGAAGTCGCTGAGCGCGAGGAGCTCGTGGATGTCCCGCGTCTCCCCGACCCAGCGAACCTGAGGTTCGATGCCCCAGTGCTTGGCGCGGGTGGCGAGGCGGGCGAGCGCTTCGTCCGCTCGCGGGGTCTTCCGGCGGCACGCCATCAGCAGGGTCGCGTCCCGGCGGTTCCATGCGGCGAAGCCTTCCAGCGCGATCTCGGCGCCGCCGCCGAACTCGAGGTCACCTGGATAGATCCACAAGGGCGCATCCGCTGGAAGGTCGTGTTTCTTGCGGAGCTCCCGTCGCTCGTCCGCGGTCGGCTCGGCGAGCGGCGGCACGGATGGCGGAATGACCCGTAGGGCGCTCGCGCTGACGCCTTCTTCGCGAAAGCGTTCATATGCCGAGCGCGATAGCGCGACCGTCGCATCGGCAAAGAGGAGCTTCCGGACCGACTGAGTCGCGGCGGGCACGCTGCACACCGTGTGGACGCTTGGCACTCGCCGAATCGCACGGGCCAAGCGACCGGCGGCCGAGCTCTTTGGGTTCGGCGCGAAAAAGAAGTGCCAAAGATCCACCGAACGGCCAAGCAGCAGATGGCGGAAGACGCCCAAGTTCTCACGCACGCTAGGCGCAAAGCCTCCTTCGGAGGCGGGCCCGTACACCGCTTCGACGCGTCCCTGGGCGATCGGCCGCGCTTGATCGGGGCGCCCCATCACCACCGGGGAGTGGCGCTGGAGATGCCCTGCAATACGAAGAGGACTTCAGCCATTCGCAGAAGGGGTTACGCCGCCCCCGAGCTGGCCGCAAGTGCTTGACGTGCGAATCGCAAGGCGGTAGCCAATCGCTGGATGCCGTACTTACATCCCCATCGAGCGAGCCACGATGCTCGAGGGTAGACGAATCGCCGTCGTGATGCCGGCATACAACGAAGCGAAGCTGATTCGCGGGGCCCTCGAATGTGTTCCCGGCTTCGTCGATCACATCATCGTCGTCGATGACGCGAGCGTCGACACCACCGCGAACGTCGCGCGGGCCGTCGAACGGCCCATCAACCTGATCCAACACGAAACGAATCAGGGGGTTGGCGCTGCCATTACGACAGGTTGCAGACAGGCGCTCCTGCTGGGGGCGGACCTCACCGCGGTGATGGCAGCCGACGGACAGATGGATCCCGCCGATCTCCCCGCGTTGTTGGCGCCCTTGATCGCAGGGGAGGGAGACTTCGTGAAGGGCGACCGCCTGAGCTGGCCCGGGGTGAGCAAGGCGATGCCCCGGCACCGATGGCTCGGCAACCAGCTGTTCTCGCTGCTGACGAGACAAGCGATCGGCGTCGACCTGCAGGACTCGCAGTGCGGGTACGTAGCGATGAATCGTCGCACGCAAGAGGAGCTCGACTGGGATCGGTTGTGGAAGGGCTACGGGTACCCGAACGACCTTCTGAGCCAGCTAGCGGCGTGCGGCCTGCGCGTCCGGGAGACCCCCGTACGACCGGTGTATGGGTCGGAGCGGAGCGGCATCCGTCTGCGTCACGTGCTGTGCACCATACCTTTCGTGATCGGTCGAGCTTGGCTTCGCAGGCTGGTGCGCCGAAGACAGCTCGCACAATCCACGTCCCCAGGCTAGAAAACTTGATGGCCCACATCGACATCTTCAACGGCGATGCGGACGGCATCTGCGCGCTCACTCAGCTCCGCAACGCCGAACCGTTGGAGAGCACGCTCATCACGGGCGTCAAGCGCGACATCGCGCTGGTCGCGAAGGCGGAGGTTGCCGAGGTTGCCGCGGGTGATCGAATCACGGCCCTGGACATCAGCTTCGACAAGAACCGCGAGGGCGTGCTGGAGGCGCTGGAGGCGGGCGCGCAGATCTTCTATGTCGACCACCACTTTGCCGGCGAGATTCCCGAAAACGACAAGCTCATCACGATCATTGATACCGATTCCAACGTGTGCACGAGCCTTCTCGTCAACGGTCACTTGAAAGGGAAGTATGTCGAGTGGGCGGTGACTGGTGCCTTCGGTGACAACCTCAAGGCCAGCGCGCGCACGATTGCGGGGCCTCTGGGCCTCTCGCAAGAACAACTCAGCCTGCTCGAGAACCTTGGCGTCTACATGAACTACAAC
>JAFDFW010000231.1 GCA_019309605.1 Deltaproteobacteria bacterium
CGGGGTCTTCGTTTGCGGGCGCCTCGGGCGATGCGGGCATTTCACTTTCTTGGGATCCGGGGTCGGAGCACGAGAGCCCCAGCGTCATCGTGATCACGATCCCCCACGACGCCCATGGAAAGACCTTCGCCTTGGCTAGTTTGGCAAGAGCTCGCATGCGGTCGCCCGCAGACTACCTGCCGAGCGTGCGGCGCGGAACTGGGATGTTGCGCAGCTTCGGTGCCCTGAGGGTGCGATGGCGATCTGAAATGACGTGATATCGGGTGACGAACCCCGAACACGACGATGCGGGCAAGTCCCGGTCATGTTTGACGTTTCCGTGTGATTCTGGTGTGTTGTAGTGGCACACGAAAACCGGCATTTGTGAACTCATAACCCGAAGGTCGTCGCTGCGCTCACACGACCCTGATCGCGCGCCGGAGCGCGAGCGCTAGTGCTTCGGCGTCCGAATGAACCCGGCACCGTGCCGGGTTTGTCTGCGCTTTGCTGCGTCTTACTGCTCCTTTCCGTGAGTTCGTCCCATCCCCTCCGGAGGGAGAGGTCGGGGGTTCGAATCCCTTCGCGTCTGCCAGGGAAACCGCGGAGGGATCACTCGAACGCTCGCGGCCGTGTGGGTGAGTTATCATTGTCCGGTGGCTCGACCGCAGCTCCTGATCTTCGACGTCAACGAGACCCTGCTCGACCTCACCGAATTGCGCTCGGTGCTGACTGCCGCGCTCGGTGGCGGCGAGCGCCTCGCCGAATGGTTCTTTCGGCTCCTCCACGGCAGCCTCGTCGCCAACGCTACCGATAGTTTCCGTTCGCTGCCCTCGCACGCCGATGTGTCCGCCGGTCTCGATCGTCTCGCGAACGCCGGCTTTCGCTTGATCGCACTCTCCAATGGCTCACCTATCGGGATCCCCGCACAGCTCACCAACGCCGGCATCATCGACCGCTTCGAGATGGTGGTGAGTGTCGAGGAGGCAGGCCGCTTCAAGCCCGACCCTGCGCCCTACCGCTTGGCACTGGAACGAGCTGCGGTCGACCCCGGCCAAGCGCTCATGGTTGCCGCTCACGACTGGGACATCATCGGCGCCCGTGCCGTTGGAATCCCCGGCGCGTTCATCGCCCGCCCAGGTGTCGTGTGGACCGTCCCCCACGAGCTGCCCAAGCTGACCCCGGCAGACATCGGTGAGCTGGCAGCAGCGCTCGACGCTTAAGCCCAACACAATCCGACTGCACGAGCCATATGACCATCCCGTCGCGGGCCGAGTAGAGCGCTGTCTCTTCCTGTTTACGCAGCCACCGTGACCGGCACGGGCCCCGACTTCGGCGTGCGCTCCCAGCGCCCGTCTTTCCTGAGCCTCATGTCGGCCGTGTAAGCCTTGTCGAGGAATTGCGCGAGCCCGGCAAAGAACGGCAGTTGGTCGTATGTATCTGTGGGTTGGAACCAGAGCGGGAGCCCCACTTCGGCAATGTGGTCGGCCTGGATGATGCCGAGCGTTTTCCACGTGGGCCGACGGTGCTCGCCCAACTCGCGATACTCCTCGTCTTCGTAGGCTGGCGGGAGGTTGCCGAAGAACGCGCTACTCACCGCAACGAGCCCATCGTTGGGGCCGCCGCCCGCAGCGGCGTCGATTTCCCTGATGGCGAGGTAGAAGGGAAGGAGCAGAGGCTGCACGAGATCGACGGAGAGGGGATCGCCTGCGACGGCGTAATAGGGGACGTTGGGGTCGTCCTCGATGATGCGGTTGAAGTAGTCCAGCATGTAGTCGCGCGAAAGCGCTTTGACCGCGCGCTTGACGTCCTGTTCGCTTCCGGTGATGAGCTGCGCCATGACGTTGAGGAGGTCGAGCAGGCGGTCCAATGCGTCTTGGTGTGCCGGGACCTCCTGGTTGATCTCGTTGGCAAGGGCAGACCCGAGATGCGGTGTCGAGATGGTCGTCAACGACGCCACATGCGGACCGTAGCCAAGGCCGCACAGCGACCCCAGCGGGGTTTCCTGCGGCGGTCCTGCGGGTGCGACGAGCACGCGGGCATCGAGGCCACCCTGACTGTGACCGACCAAATGCACCTTCTCTGCTCCGGTCTCCTCGCGAATCTTCTCGATGGCGCCGAGCCACTGCTTTGCACGGTCGTGCGGATCATCGAAGAGCGCGACCTGTGGCGCGAAAATCTTGTACCCCATCGCACCCAACTGCCGGCGCACGCCGGTGAAGTACTCGATCAAGGTCCAGTCGAAGAGCTTCACCTCCCGGAAACCGGCAAAGCCGTGCATCAAGACAATCGGCTCGCAGGAGCTTTGCACCTTCAGCGGCTGCACCTCCAAGGCGCGCAGCGCAGACGCCGTTACGGCCTTCAGGCCGAGCGGAAGCATTCGAACCGCAGCCTCAGCGAATTTCAATTGCTCCTTGATGATGGCCCCCGATCCTGGGTCTCGAACTTGCATACCGCGTGCCAGCCTGGAATCCCCGGCTTTTCCGCTCTGCGGCGACCGAACACGCGAACGAAATGCGCTCTCATGAATGGCGTGCGCAACTCTTTGTGCGGCGGATCACAACGATACCGAGTAAATGGCCGTGTTTGTGCGTAGATCTCGATTGATCCCGTGGGCGGTCGGAGCGTAGGATGGCCCGTCATGCCCGTTATCCGTTCCTCGCCGATCCGTCTCGGTTTGCGAGTTCTCGTCCTCGTGAGTCTCGCGGCCCAGCTCTTGCATTGCGGAAGCTCAGACCAGCGCGGCTACGACGTGGATCTCATCGTCGTCCCCGAGACCGCGACCAATGCACAAAACCCGCTTCCCGACATCCAGGTGCCGGTCTAGCTGTCTCCCACGAGGCCCTCGTACATCTTGACCAACGTCGCCACGCTGGGTTGGTACGCGCAGCTTCGTCGCGAGGGTCAGCTCCGCGCGGCGGGTGCGGACCCTGGCTTCGACATGATCATGGATCTCGACTCGTTTACTGCGGATGGACCGGTGAGCTTCGCTGTGCGCGTGCACTCTCAGACAGGCTTCGTCTCGGGTCGAGACGTCGGATACATCCCCGTCAGTCCGGAGAGGTGCTCGTTCACTCTCGCGCCCGGCGCGGCGGCCGGCGAGGAGTACGCCGAGCACCTCAATTCATGTCTCAGCGACTGGATCGTCGAGAACGGAGTCCCACAACAGTTCAACATGGAGGTTTCGAGCTCTCTAGTCTCGGGGACTGACTACTTGTTTGCCGGGAACTGGACGATGAAGAGCGACGCCGCCTGCGGCAACGCTGGCGCCTGCCCTTCCGATCAGCCCGCCTGGTACTACGACGTGCCGAACGCGCCGACCAAAATTTTCCTGTGCCAAAACGCCTGCGATGCCGTGAGCGCCGCCGGTGACGGAGCAAACCTGAACGTCGTGGCCGGTTGCACAGATACCATCGTCGTGCAGTGAGCTAGAGCGGTGCACTGATGGGAAGCAGGGCTGAGCTCGCCTCGTGCCCTAGAAGCACATCGCGACGGCGCGTTCCGCGCAGCTCGCGATCACGTTGGTGTCGGCGAGGCAGTTTCCGCACTCGACGCGGTTTCCACCGATCGAGTAGTAACAACTAGAAGAACCCTGATCGATGCAGAAGTCGAGTGATGCGCCGTTGGGGCAGGGGATGATCGCACCGATGCTCGGGTCGTCCGAGGCGCAGATCACATCACCGCCACCACCGGGGTTGCTCGGGTATGTCACGCCCACGCCCGTCCTGATCGGGTTCGACACGCCGCCGTTGTCCCCGGAAATGCAAGTGTAGAAGTCGAAAACGCCCGAGGCGACGTTCGCAGGGATGTTGACCGGGATCTGGATGGTCCCCGTGGTCTCCGTGCTTGGAACGCTAATCAGGAAGTAGTCGTCCGCACCGATCACCTGCACATAGCAGTCCACGTACCCCGAGGGAGACTCATAGCCCACCTCGATGACAGCCTGCTCTCCGCTGATCGTCTCCAAGTCGGCGCCCCCAGAGATCACAGGTGCGTCGGGAGCCCCGGAGCCTGTCGGCGGTTGCCCCTGTACGCGTTGCGCGCCCGGAATCACGAGAACCTGCGACAGGGCGTTGGGGTCGGACGGACTGACGAGACCCGAGTCGCCACCGCTGTCGTCCCCGCAACCGACGAGGAGCAAGGAGCCGAGTCCAACGATGAGTACGGAAAGATGTGCCTTTTTCATGCGGGCCATTGTCCCTAAGGAATCGTCGGGCCGTCCAGAAAACTACCGTCTAGCCCACACACTTGGATTAACGTTTTGAGTTTGCTATCTGCCCCAGGTGGGACACACCTGACAGCACGATGGCCGTCACCGATTTTGATCCTTTCAGTGCCGACACGATCGAGGACCCGTACCCCTTTTACGAGGCACTTCGCGAGGAGGCGCCGCTCTTCAAGCCGAAGGGGGCGGATTGCTACTACTTGAGTCGTTACGACGACATCAAGCAGGTCGCCATGGATCCGGACCGCTTCTCATCCAACATCGTGGCCATTCTCCTCGCTGGCGGCAGTGGGCGGCTCTCGACTTTCGTGCCGCCGCGCCTTCCCTTCGCGCCGCCCGACGTGCTGGCCATCCAGGATCCGCCGATCCATCGCATCCAGCGCAAGGTTGCGACCGCTGGCCTCGGCAAGGGTTTCGTCCAGGTCCTCGAGCCGCAGGTCCGTGAGCTGGTCGACGTGCACATGGACAGGGTCGTGGCTGCCGGCGAGGTCGACTGGATGGACGCCTTTGCGTTCCGCATCCCTATCACGCTCACGCTGGACATCCTCTCCATCCCGCGCGACGACGCCATGGTCGTGAAGTCATGGGCCGACGAAGCCATCGCGCTGCTCAGCGGGGTGAACACGAAATGG
>JAFDFW010000232.1 GCA_019309605.1 Deltaproteobacteria bacterium
GCAATCGAAGCGCTGAATTTCATCCGGAGGACCTTAGCATAGGGAGGACGCGGGCAAAGGCGCCGGTGCTTCCATGGCTCAGCCTCGGTCTCTCGGAATGCGCGTCCCAATGACCCGCGTCACGTTCAACCAGGCCAGCATTCTAGCCGATAGGAGCGGCTTGCCCGTATTCATAAACGCGACGCTTATGTCGCGATCGGGGTCGGCCCATCCAAGGACGTTGGTGAAACCGAGGTGACCGAACGCGTTGGCCGTGCGCGGTCCGTAGAAACCAAACGTCCGCCCGCCGAGCATGAAGCCCATCGAAAGCGGAATCGGCATCATCAGGATGCGGTCGACCTGGCCGCTTCCCTGGGGTTCGGTCGCCTGGACGACCGTCCGCTGCTCGAAGACACGAGTGCCTTCGAAGGTGCCGCCGCAAAGGAGCGTTTCAAAGAAGCGGGAGATCTCCTCGGGTGTTGCAATGAGGTTGGCGGCAGGAAGCACTCCTGTCCGAAAACGTGAATCGTTGCTCAAGTCGACGAGCTCATGCATCGATGCCCCGAAGGCGACCTGCACGAGGTTCTTGTAAGGCCACGTCGGCGTGGGCCCGGTAAATGCATCTACGGCAACTCGGTCGAGCTGCTCCGGGGCAACCCCATAGTTGAAGTGCTTCATCTTCAGCGGGTCGCGGACCCTGGCCGTCAAGAAGTCTCTGATGTTCTCGCCGGTCACGCGCCGGATGATCTCAGCCAAGACGAACCCGCTCGTGATCGCTTGATAGGCTTGCACGCTGCCCGGTCGATGGGTGGGCTCGAGCTCGCAGAAGGTCCGAATGAGCTCATCAGGCCTCGACAACAGGTCGAGGTCGATCACTTCCTCTGGTGTCGCTGGAATTCCGGCGCGATGGGTCAGCATGTCGCGAATCGTGATGCTGTGCTTTCGGCGTTTCGCGAACTCGGGAATGAACGTGGCGACCGGCTCGTCGACGTGTAGCTGCCCCTCTTCCTGCAAGAGGTGAATCAGCATTGCGGTGACGGTGTTCGAGCCCGAGAAGAAATTGTACAAGGTGTCAGGTGTCGCCTTCACCAAAGGCGTTCCCGCCGGGTCCTGGGGACTATTTCCGCGAGCGTGCCCGATCGCACGATCGAGGATGATCTCGCCCCTTCGTCGAATGCACAAAGCGATGGCCGGGTGAAGACCCGCCTTGTAGAAGCCCACGACCGCGTCCCAGATCGCCTCGACGTCCTGCGGCGCCAACCCTACCCCACGCGGGTCCGTCTCGCGGTGACTCTTGGTGGTCACCTCCTGCGGATCGAAGGTCCGAACGGTGACGGGAAGGAGGTCTCGAAGCCGCGGCCTCTGCATCAACCGCCTCGTTGATACCCGAGGTTCGGCTGCAGCCAACGTTCGGCCTCCGCAACGGTCATCTTCTTACGGCGCGCGTAGTCCTCGAGCTGCTCTCGGTCGATCGGACCCACGGAAAAATAGCGGGATTTCGGATGACCCAGATAGATGCCGCTCACGCTCGAAGCCGGGTTCATCGCGAAGTGCTCCGTCAGGGAGATGCCGATCTCGTTGGCGCCGAGCAACTCCCATAGGGTTTCCTTCTCGGTGTGGTCGGGGCACGCAGGGTAACCGAAGGCTGGACGGATGCCGTGATACTTCTCCGCGATGAGCTCTTCGTTACTGAAACCGCCCTCGGGCTCATAACCCCACTCACGGCGGGCTCGCTCGTGCATCAGCTCGGCAAAAGCTTCGGCCAAACGGTCCGCAAGCGACTTGACCATGATGGAGTTGTAGTCGTCGTGGTCTTGCTCGAACCGTCGGGAAAGCTCTTCGACGCCGATGCCTGTGGTAACCGCAAACGCCCCGATGTGATCTCGCAGGCCGGTGCTCGCCGGCGCGACGAAATCGGAAAGACAGAAATACGGTTGCTCGTTAGGCTTGGTCGCCTGTTGGCGCAACATATGAAAACGCACGTGCTCCCGACTGCGCGCCTCGTCGCCCCACACGACGACGTCGTCGCCATCTTGGTTCGCTGGCCAGAATCCGTACACGCCGCGGGGCGTGAGGAGCTTCTGCGAGATGATGCGGTCGAGCAACGCGCAGCCATGATCGTAAAGCTCACGCGCGGCAGCGCCGTGATGCTCGTGCTCCAGGATCTTCGGAAACTTCCCTTTGAGCTCCCAGGCCGAGAAGAAGAAAGTCCAGTCGATGTAGTGGGCGATCTCTTCCAGGCTGACGTCGTCGATGACTCGCCGCCCCTGGAACGCCGGCGTCGGCACGTCTTCGCTTCGCCATTCGATCGGCGTCCCATTTTCCCGCGCGATCCCAAGGGAGATCAGCTCGCGGTTCTGCCTGTGCTCGAACAGCTTGCGGGATTTCTCCTGCTCGCTTCGATTCTTCGCATCGAGCTCTATTCTTCGTTCGGGGTTCAACAGATCGGACACGACGTTGACGACGCGTGACGCGTCTAGGACGTGCACCGTGCTGTTGTCGTAAGAGGGCGCAATCTTGACGGCGGTGTGCGCGCGGCTGGTGGTCGCACCTCCGATCAAGAGGGGAAGGTTCATGCCCCGGCGCTGCATCTCGGAAGCCACGTAGACCATCTCGTCGAGCGACGGCGTGATGAGGCCGCTCAGCCCCACAATGTCGCAGCCCTCGGCTACGGCGGCATCGAGGATCTTGTCGGCCGGCACCATGACCCCCAAGTCGACGACGCCGTAATTGTTGCAGCCGAGCACGACGCCAACGATGTTCTTTCCGATGTCGTGCACGTCGCCCTTCACGGTCGCAAGCAGCACCTTAGCCTGCGCGCTGCCCTCGGCCTTCTCGTCCTCCATGAACGGCTCGAGATGCGCGACTGACTTTTTCATGACTCGCGCGCTTTTCACCACCTGCGGAAGGAACATTTTGCCGGCACCGAAGAGATCGCCGACGACCGCCATCCCGCTCATCAGTGGGCCTTCGATGACGTCTAGCGGGCGCGGATATTTCAAGCGCGCTTCCTCGGTGTCTTCGATGACGAAGTCCACGACTCCGTTGACAAGGGCGTACGAGAGCCGCTTCTCGACCGGCGCCTCACGCCAGCTGAGGTCGTGCTTCTGCCTCTTTCCCTTGCCCTTGACGGTCTCGGCCAACGTGACGAGGCGCTCGGTCGCGTCAGCGCGGCGGTCGAAGAGGACGTCCTCAACATGCTCGAGGAGTTCTTTCGGGACCTCTTCGTAGACCTCGAGCTGGCCCGCGTTGACGATGCCCATATCCATTCCCGCGCCGATCGCGTGGTAAAGGAACGCCGAATGCATGGCTTCGCGCACCCGGTTGTTGCCCCGGAACGAGAAGCTGAGGTTGCTCACCCCGCCGCTGATCAATGCTCCTGGGCAACGCTCCTTGATCTGCCTCGTTGCTTCGATGAAATGGATCGCGTACCGGTTGTGCTCTTCGATCCCGGTAGCCACTGCGAATACGTTGGGGTCGAAGACGATGTCGGTCGGCGCGAAGCCAACCTCTTCGACGAGGATCCGGTATGCCCGAGCGCAGATCTCGACCTTCCGCTCAACGGTGTCGGCCTGTCCTTCTTCGTCGAAGGCCATCACTACGGCGCCAGCGCCGTACCGGCGCACTTGCCGAGCCTTCTCGACGAACTCTTCCTCGCCCTCTTTCAAGCTGATCGAGTTGACGAGGGACTTGCCTTGGACGCACTTCAAGCCCGCTTCGAGAACACTCCACTTGGAGCTATCGATCATGATCGGCACGCGTGAAATCTCGGGCTCGGCGCCAATGAGATTTAGGAACCTGGTCATGGCTTGCTCCGAGTCGAGCATGCCTTCGTCCATGTTGATGTCGATGATGTTCGCGCCGTTGCGTACCTGCTGAAGCGCAACGGAGACCGCTTCCGGGTAGTCGTCTCCGGTGATCAGCTTCCGGAACTTGGCCGAGCCCGTCACGTTGGTCCGCTCGCCGACCATGAGGAAATTGGTCTCCGGGCGAACCACCAGCGGCTCGAGCCCGCTGAATCGCGGATAGTTCGCTTCACGTTGGGGCTTCGGGCGCGGCCGCACATCGCGCAACGCCTCGGCGATGGCCCGGATGTGGTCGGGAGTAGTGCCACAGCAGCCACCGATGATGTTGATCATCCCGTCCGCTGCGAAGCCGCGCAGCAACTCGGCCATCTCTTGCGGAGTTTGATCGTAGCCGCCAAACGCGTTGGGAAGACCTGCGTTGGGATAGCAATGGACGTAGCAATCGGCGATCCCGGCGAGCTCGTTCAGGAAAGGGCGCATCTCTTGAGCGCCTAGTGAGCAGTTGATCCCCACCGCCAAGGGGCGAGCGTGCTCGATCGAGACGTAGAACGCCTCGACGGTCTGACCCGACAACGTGCGGCCGCTTCTGTCGACGATGGTGACCGAGATCACGATCGGAAGACGGACGTCCTTTTCGGAAAACACGTCGTCGATCGCGCAAAGCGCGGCCTTCGCGTTGAGTGTATCGAAAATC
>JAFDFW010000233.1 GCA_019309605.1 Deltaproteobacteria bacterium
TACCAGCTGCCCCCTGCAAGGGCGAATGGGAACAGGATGTACGGCTTGACCAGCGACATGGGGACTGCGCCAGCCACGATGAGCAGCCAGCCCGGAACCGAACGGCCCTCCCGAATCCACAGATGAAGACCCAACAAACTCCAGCCGAAACCGGCCACGACGACCGCTTCCTTGATTAGGCCCGACGACCAGAACACGAATGAGGGCACGAATAGTGCTGCGATTGCCACGGGCCAGCGAAGCGCCAAATCGACGTTCGCCCGAAAGACGCGATACATCGCGATCTTTCCACACAGCGACAACATCGCGAAGGCGGTGCAGGCGGCGTACTTGGAGGGGCCGAGGAGATAGAACGTCCACGCGGCCAATGCCGACATGGTCCCTGTGCTGCTTCCAGCGCCGATGATCACTAGTGGGAGATGAGTTCGGTCGTGCAGCAGAAGCGCCGTCACCTCAGGGACGACATGGAGCGGGTCACGCTCCATCAAGCGCGCAAGGATCTCCCCATAACTGAAGTACAGGAACATGTCGCCTCCGCGAAAGAGACTGAGCGTGAGCGGCACCTGAACGCAGGCGAAACCCACATGCATGAAGAACGAAACCGTCACCCAATTTTGTTCCCGCCGCGAGAGCCCCGTGGAACACGCAGCCACGAGGACGGCGCCTGCCACTGTCACCAGCAATACGGGACGAAGGTCGTTCATGCGTCCATCGTCAATCTAGTCGCGAGCCCTAGGCCTCGATGTACTTGCGGTTGGCTTTCCACCATGACTGGAACATGAGAATAGCCCAAAGCCGGTGCTCGTGGTTCCCGCGACCCGCCTGGTGTTCGTTCCACGTATTGGTTACGACACTCGCGCTTAGAATGCCGTCTGCGCGCAGCGTGTTGGGGTCGAGGAGGTCCTCGGCCCATTCCTTCAACGGACCGCGAAGCCACTGCCCTGCGGGGACACCAAAGCCGGTCTTCGGCCGCTCGAAAAGGCTCGCCGGAACGTGACGCGCCAGCACCTGCCGCAGGGCCCATTTCTGGGAACGACCGTGGATCTTCATGGTCAGGGGTAGCCGCCAGGCAAACTCCACCACCGCATGGTCGAGCAGCGGGACTCGGGCTTCGAGTGACACGGCCATGGAAGCGCGATCGACCTTCGTCAGGATGTCGTCGGGCAGATACTCAATCAGGTCGTACAACATCATTCGCTCGGTAAACGGCTCGTCGAAACTCTCACTGGCTGGGATCCGTTCGGGACCAAGAGCGTTGGCCATGACCTGGTCAGGATCGGTCCAGTGGGAGCGCAACCGCCCGTAGAACTCGTGTGGGGTGTCCACGTCGGCTAGTGCAGCCACTTTATACAGCTTGTCGCCCGGTAACCTGATCGCGTCGCCCAATGCGAGGGCGCGAAACGCACGATCCCACCGGTCGACGGGAATCAACCTGAGAACGCCCAGTGCCCTTCTGGCGCGCTTCGGCAACCGGTTCGCGACCTCCCAAAGCCGGGGAGCCCAGGCGTGCCGATTGTAGCCCGCGAACAGCTCGTCGCCGCCGTCGCCGGACAGCGCGACCGTCACGTGTTGGCGAGTGAGCGCTGACACCAGGTACATCGGAATCTGTGAAGAGTCTGCGAAAGGCTCGTCCCAGTGCTGGGCCACCTCAGGGACTATGGCCAACATCTCCGAGGGGTTGGCGATGAGAGTGTGATGCTCGCAACCCAAATGCCGGGCGACCGCTTCGGCGTGGCTCGACTCGTCGTACCCACGGAGCGTGTTGCCGATGCAGAACGTCTTGATTGGAGTGGAGGCGGCCTGCTGCATCATGGCGACCACGATGGACGAGTCAATTCCCCCCGACAGGAACGCCCCGAATGGCACGTCGGATCGCATCCTTAGTGCGACCGATCGTCCGATCAGTCGTTCCAGCTCGTCGATCGCCTCTTGCTCGCTTCCTTCGAAGGGATGCCTCAGCCCGGAGGTTGCGACTTGCTTGGCCGACCAGAAGCCATTGCTGACGGCTTGGGCCTGCGAGTCACTGAATCGAACGATCGTGCCGGGCTGCACCTTACGCACGTTCTCAACGACGCACTCGTCCCCTGGAACGACGCCGTAGCGGAGAAACGCTGCGACGGCAGAGCGGTCGAGTCGCGGTCGAAAGTTGGGCACCTGATACAGCGCCTGAAGCTCGGATGCGAACGCAATGCCGAAACCTCCTTGCACGTACAGCAGAGGTTTGATCCCGACGCGATCGCGAACGAGAGCCAGAGACTTCATCTCGTCATTCCACAGCGCGAAAGCGAACATGCCGTGGAATCTAGCCACTGCATTTTCCAAACCCAGCGCCTCGATTGCTTCGAGCACGACCTCCGTGTCAGAGGAGCCTCGCCACTCGATGCGGAGGCCTTCGCGCTCCAGATCCGCCCGAATCTCGGGAGCGTTGTAGACCTCGCCGTTGTAGGTGATGCAGTGGCGACCCGATCGGGACCACATCGGCTGCCTACCTGCATCACTAAGGTCTAGGATCGACAACCGCCGGTGTCCGAAACCGATCCCCGACTCCCGATCGAAGAAGCTTCCGGAGGCATCTGGGCCACGATGCGCGAGGGTGGCCGTCATCCGGTCAATCCGTTCCCGGGCGGCCCTCTCAGGCACCGAATCCGCGCACCACAATCCTGTTATCCCGCACATGTCGGTTCGTAGGTCCTCGGGTGCCTTTTGCGGCAAGCTGAAGATAGCCGCAACCGAGGGAAGCCGCATCCCGAACCGGCCTCCCTTGGACCGAGGCGGCGCACTGAGGGGCTCCACCCGGACGACCATGCCTTGACCGTTTCCTCCAGATCGCGAACGCTAGTGAACGGGGCGCGCCATCCGAGAAGCCAGAGAACAGAATGACTCCAGTGAGCAACCGGAGTTCGACCTTCGTGAGGTCGTGCATGCGCTTCGGGAGTACAAGTGGCTGATCGCTGCGCTCACCGCAGTGGTGCTCGTGGCGGGAACCGTCTGGACTCTTCGAACTCCGAAGATTTACGAGGCCGCCACCACCATCGAGTACGACCCCAACCCCTCCAGGCCGCTGGGTGGAGAGGTTCAGGATGTCGCCGATCCGATCGGCAACTACTGGGCGACGAGGGAGTTTTTCGGGACGCAGAACCGGGTGATCGCCAGTCGCGACGTTGCGGAACGCGCGGTCCAGAAGCTCGGACTGCACGAGGATCCCAGCTATCTGACTCAGGACGACGACACGCCGGGCGAGACTGGCAACCTCGAAGCGACCACGCTCGCGCTCCAGTCCCGCCTCACCGTCGAGCCGGTCCCCGAGACGCGGCTCGTTCAAATTTTCGCTCGCGACGTCAAACCTGAGCGCGCCAGGCTCATCGCGGACGCCGTGGCCAATGCCTACGTCCAGAAGACGATCGAGGACCGACTGGAGTCGACGGATCGCGCTAAAGATTGGCTAGAGAACCAACTCGCGACCCTTCGTGAAGAGCTCGAGGAGGCCGAGCTCGCGCTTCACAACTTCAAGAAGGGCCACAATGTCTTATCGGTCTCGATGGAGGACCGGCAGAACCTCGTCGCCAGCGACGTTCAGACGACGCACGACAAGCTCACCGAAACGCGCAATCGGCGCATCGAGCTCGACGCCCGTCTCAAACGACTCAAGGCGTCGCTTGGCAGAGGGCCTGACAAAATCGACCCCGCCGTCATGGCCGATCACGCGGCATTGAACGCACTCGCGACTGACCTTCGAGCCAAGAAGCAAGAGCACGATGCCTTGGCGGTGAAGTACGGAGAGCAGCACCCCACCATGAGGACGCTCGCCGAAGAGATCGAAATTCTCGAGGCTCAGCTTGCCGCGGAGAAGCGGGAAATCATCGCCTCCGCCGAGTTCGACGTGCAGCAGGCCAACACGGTCGAGCAGGGTCTTCGCGCCGCAGCCAACGACGCGCACTCGGCTGGCCTGAATCTGAATCTACGCGAGATCGAGTATCGGCGCCTCACTCACGACCGGGACAGCAAGACGAAGCTCTTTGAGATCGTCTTGCAGCGACTCACGGAAACCGACCTCACGCGGATGCTCAAGACCACCCACGTTCGGGTGCTCGATCGCGCGCTCCTCCCAGTCGCGCCGGTAAGCCCGAATCTCATGAAGAACGTGGGCTCCTCTCTTCTAGCTGGTCTCTTGCTCGGTCTCGCGGCGGCCTTCGTCGCAAGCCGGCTCGACCGCACCGTTCGATCGCTCGAATCGCTGGAGAGTCTCGGTATCGAGGTGCTCGGGGTGATCCCACATTTGGGGGGCCCGGGAGCGCCAGCCAAAGCCGCCTCCAAGTCGGGTCCCAAGCCCCTCGGGCCCACGCCGTCTCCAGGCGAGCTCATCGTCGTCGATGAGCCGATGTCCCCAGCGGCGGAGACGTTTCGGATGATTCGCACGAGTCTGACGTTCATGTCGCCGGACAATCCGCTGCGAAGCTTCGTGGTCACGAGCGCCCGGATAATCCACTGCGAAGCTTCGTGGTCACGAGCGCCCTGCCCTTCGAGGGGAAGACGACGATAGCGAGCAACCTGGCGATCAGCTTTGCGCAGTTCGGACGCTCGGTGCTCCTGGTCGACTCCGACTTGCGGCGGCCCAGGCTGCATCACGTCCTCGACGTCGGCAACGACCTCGGTCTCACCACGCTGGTCGAAGGGCGCACCACGCTGAACGCGGTGCTACACAAGACGAGAATCGACGGGCTCAGCGTGTTGACCTCGGGGCCGATCCCTCACAATCCGTCCGAGTTGCTTCACTCCGCCGCCTTTGGTCGGGTGAAGGAAGACCTCATGAAGCACTTCGACTATGTCCTCTTCGACAGTCCGCCCATGGGTGCGGTGACCGACCGGAACCAGCACCTTGCACGCGGTCTCAGGCGCGCGGAAGCAGATGAATGGTGTTTCGGCCCGTCTGCTCGGCGCCGTCCTCAACGATGCCGACCTCAAGATCAAGGACTATCGCTACGGCGGCGGTTCCTACGGGTACCGAAGCGCCGGCGGGTACGCGCCTATCGAAGAAGGCGCAGACGCCGCGTAGACGCCGATTTGGCGTTCCTCCAGGTCATTTGCTCAGCCACATCTCGTTGACGAGGGCCGAAAAGACCGGGATAACTCCCCCTCTCGACTGTCACGGAGCGTGCTCTATGTAGTCGACAGGCAAGCAACTACATCGGAGGAACAAGAAGCTATGTCAGAGCTCAAGGGCAGCAAGACCTACGACAACCTCGCGGCCGCATTCGCCGGCGAGTCCCAGGCCAACCGACGCTACCTTTACTTCGCGAAGGTCGCGGACGTCGAAGGGTACCCCGAGGTTGCGGGTAACTTCCGCGAGACGGCCGAGGGCGAGACCGGCCATGCGCACGGACACCTCGACTATCTCAAAAAGGTTGGCGACCCGGCGACGGGCCTGCCGATCGGCGATACCGCACTCAACCTCGCAGCCGCAGTCGCTGGCGAGACCCACGAGTACACCGACATGTACCCGGGCTTCGCAAAGACCGCGCGTGAAGAGGGCTTCGGCGAGATCGCCGACTGGTTCGAAACCTTGGCCAAGGCCGAGAAGTCCCACGCGGGACGCTTCCAGTCGCTTCTCAACGACATTTCCTAATCAGGGCTTTCACCGCGCGTGAGCGAAGAAGCCAACAGACAGATCTCGTACCAGCCTACCGACGGTCTGAGTTACGACCCCAGCGAACCGAAGTACTGGGACGAAGACGCGCTCGACAAAGAGACCGAGCGCGTCTTCGAGGTCTGCCATGGCTGCCGCATGTGCTTCAAGTACTGTGACTCGTTCCCGATCCTGTTCTCGGCGATCGACGACGAGCACGACGGTGATGTCCGCAAGGTGACGCCGCTCGATACCCAGCGCGTCATGGACGCTTGCTTTCAATGCAAGCTCTGCGAGGTGCAGTGCCCCTACACGCCGCGTGATGGGCACGAGTTCCAAGTGGACTTCCCCAAGCTCGTGCACCGGTACGACGCCATTCGGCACCGAAAACATCAACAGCCGCACAAGCTGCGGCTCAAGGTGCTCGAAGATCCGGACCGGGCGAGCGCCATGGCGCGCGCGAGCTTTGGCATGGCCAACGTGATGAACCGAGTGGGCATCCACCGGTGGTTCATGGAGAAGCTCGTCGGCATCGATCGGCGCAAGCTCCTGCCGGACTTCGCGCAAACGACCTTCGAATCCTGGGCCAAGGGCGCGGGACTCATGGACAAGGGCGTCGGCGGAGAGGCCGTGCTTTTTCAGACCTGTTACGTCCAAGGCAACGAACCGCAGATCGGAATGGACACCGTCGACGTGCTCGAGAAGAACGGCGTCGACGTTCGCTGTGAGAAGGGCCTCGAATGCTGCGGCATGCCAGCCTGGGAAGGCGGCAACCTCGAGCTGCTCCGGAAGAAGGCCCACGCGAACCTAGACCGCCTGATGCCGTACGTGGAAGCCGGCGCAAGGGTCATCGCCCTCAATCCGACCTGCTCGATGATGCTTCGCCGCGAATACCCCGAGCTGCTCGAAGGAGAGGACCGCGAGCGCGCCAAGAAACTGGCCGCTGCCGTTGCCGACCCGAGCGAGTTCGTGTGGTCCCTGCGTAACGAGGAACGATTCAACACCGATTTCAAGAGCACCCCCGGCAACAAGGTCGCGTATCACGCGCCCTGCCACCTGCGCACGCAGGGGGTCGGCTTCAAAGGACGTGACCTCCTTCGCAAGATCCCGGGGGTCACTCCGACCACGGTTATGGAATGCTGTGGGCACGACGGCACGCACGCGATGACCGTCGAAGGGTTCGAGTATTCCATCCGAGTCGGGCAGAAGGCCTTCGACGGGATGGAGGACGCAGACGCGGAGATCTGGGCGACCGACTGCCCCCTGGCCGCGATTCAGTTCCAGCAGCACACCGGTGTGAAACCCTTGCATCCCATGTCGATTCTGGCCCGGGCCTATCGCGAGGATGGATTCGAGGCGCCCAAGGCATTACCCTCAGGCAAATCGCCTGAAGGAGACCCGAAGTGAAGCGCGTCGAACGCTCCGAGATACTCGACTACGTGACCTATGGTGAGCAGCGCGGAGCCATCCGAGACTCCGCACTTCGCGCGAAGTCGGTGCGCCGTATCCTCGTGGGCGAATGCTTCACGTTTCTTTTCGAGAACCACGAGACGGTGCTCTACCAGATTCAGGAGATGATGCGCATCGAGCACATCGTCAAAGAGGACGACATCCAGCACGAGCTCGATACCTACAACCAGCTCATTCATCCCGCGGGCACCGTTGGCTGCACCCTCCTGGTCGGAATCGACGACGAAGAGCTGCGCGACCAAAAGCTCCGGGAGTGGATGGGGCTCAACGATCACATCTACGCAAAGCTGCCGGACGGGAGCCTGGCGAGGCCGACCTGGGATTCGCGCCAAGTGGGCGATACGCGCCTGTCGGCGGTGCAATATCTCTCGTTTGCTCTGGGGCCAGACGCGCCCGTCGCCATCAGCATCGAAATGCCTGGGATCGAGGCCGAAACCGAGCTCTCCGACGCCCAACGGGGCGCACTGCGCGAGGATCTCTCCGCGGGCTAGCGATTTCGGACGGAATAAGAAAAGACCCCGGGTGTAGTTGTCGGAGGGGTGAAGGGGCCTTAAGTTCGCTCCTTAGGAGTACGCGAATGCTGAGAATTGTACTGTTTCTAGCTACGAACCTCGCCGTCCTGTTCATGGCGGCCATCGCAATGGCGGCGCTCACCGCGCTTGGCGTCATTCCACCCGACGCGCCGTACGTCTCCATGCTGATTTGGGCTGCCTTGTTTGGGTTTGGAGGCTCGATCTTCTCTTTGGCGATCTCCAAATGGGTAGCGAAGCGGTCCACGCGGGCGCACGTGATCGAGAGCCCCTCGAACGATATCGAGCAATGGCTCGTCGGTACGGTCAAGCGCCAGGCGGAACAGGCGGGCATCGGCATGCCCGAGGTGGCCGTCTTCGATTCCCCTGACCCGAATGCCTTCGCGACCGGGATGTTCCGCAATAGCGCCCTCGTCGCGGTCAGCACTGGGCTTCTGCGATTGATGAACAAGCAGGAAGTCGAGGCGGTCCTCGGTCACGAAATTTCGCACGTCGCGAATGGCGATATGGTGACGCTCACCCTCATCCAGGGCGTGCTCAACACCTTCGTGATCTTTGTCGCCCACATCGTGTCGAGTCAGTTCGAGCGGGGCCGATTCATGATCTACATCGCACTGCAAATGGCATTTGGTGTCCTGGCCAGCATGATTGTGGCCTGGTTCTCGAGGCGCCGGGAGTTCCGCGCGGACGCCGGCGGCGCCGACCTCGAAGGCGCTGGGGCGATGGCTTCTGCGCTCAATCGCCTGAGGGCGATGCGAGACG
>JAFDFW010000234.1 GCA_019309605.1 Deltaproteobacteria bacterium
AATGACGATGAACCCGTGGCTGGCCAACGCTTCCATCAGCCCGAACGATTGAATGTGGATGCTTTGGTACCCGTGGGAGAATACGAGCAAGGTTTGACCGGGACGGGCAGAGACCGGTAAGTCGTCGACCGCGACCTCTGAAGAAAGGGTGAGCGGGTCGGCCAACGGGTACTCCGTCAGCGGAGACTCCTGCGAGTCCGCGGGGTCAACCGGATACCATGCGTCGACCAGTAGAGGGCGATCATCGCGGGCCGGATCGACCACGTTGAAGGAGGCGTGTCCGACGGCAAAGGCGCCGGTGACGTCGCGCGAGCCTCCCGCCGGACTGGAAGAGGAGTCACCACAGGCGATGAGCCCGGTGACGATAGCAACAAGAAGGAAAGCGCGAATAATCGATGGCATGATTAGAAGGGTAACGCCTCAGGCAGGCGCTGTGCCAAACGGGGTGGGCTTCCACATGCGGACGCCCAGCATGAACGGTACCACCCAGTAGGGCCCGTTGAACGCCCAGAAGATGAACGTGTTGCCGGGCGGCGGACCAATCCAATACTCGTAGATCAAGAACTCCGTGCAGCCGTGCAACATTGCGCCGACGTAGACGAGCGCCATCGGCCGAATCCAGTTCTTCCCTTTGATGAACGAGTAGACGAGCAAGAGATAGAAAGGCCCGTAGATCATCCCCGAGATACCGGTGTTGACCCGGACGTACGGATGGTCGGCCAAAAAGAAATGGTCCTGTGCGACCTCGCCGTACCAGCGGTTGGCGCGCGACCAGAATGCGTCCCCTTCGAGAAGACCGAGCGCATGCCAGGAATCCGAGAAGAAAGAGGAAAACGCAAAGAACGAAAAACAGACGACGAAGAAGATGTCCTTCTTTCGTAGGTTCAGCGGCAGACCGTCACTCGTGATCGTCATCTCATCTCCTCCGAAGCGGCCACCGGTATAGCAGCTCCCGGCGCAGATTGCGCGGCTCAACTCGGGCCCCGTGTAGGCCGGTCCGGATCCACGGCCTCGATGCCCGCCCGCTCCAGCAGCACAGCCAGCGTGCGCGGGCCTGGAGGGGACCCGTAGCGCGGATCGCTTGCTTGAGGTAAACTTTGCGTCCTTTAATCCAAGACAAACGAGGGATCGTCATGACTTATCTTAGAATCACGAGATTGCTTGCATTGCTCACGGCCGCCATGTGGGTCGCGGCATGCGGTAGTGGCAGTGACAACAGCGTTGGCGCGGGCGGAAGCGCCGGAAGCCGCGGACTCGGCGGAAGTGGTGGTGCACCGGCTGACGAACTCGGCTCTTACGCTGTGGGGCACACGACGTTTACCGTGGTGGACTCGGCGCGTGAAGATCGGGAGCTCCTAGTGGACGTCTGGTATCCGGTTGACGCGGTCAACGCCGTGAGCGAGCCCCGGACCGAGTACCCGCTGCAAGGTGGCCTCACGCTCCCCTCGGAACTGGCCGTCGATGACCTTCCAGTCTCGTCCGAGGGTACGCGGGCACTCTTGGTCTTCTCTCACGGCTTTGGCGGCATCAACACGCAGTCCACCCAACTGATGGAAGCCCTCGCAAGCCACGGCTTCATCATCGCTTCACCGGAGCACACCGGAAACACCGCGACTGACCGGAGCGACGACATGCCCGCGGAAAAACGGGTGCCCGACGTCTCGTTCATCATCGACACGCTGTTTGAGCGCGCCAACACGCCAGACAATGCGTTCGAAGGTCGCATCGATGAATCCAAAGTCGGCGTGCTAGGGCATTCGTACGGTGGAAGCACGGCCATGGGCACGGTGGCCGGCTGGGCTGGCGCCGACCCTGACCCACGAGTCAAGGCCATCGGGGTCATCGCCGGAGGCGTCGGAAGCAACAGCTTTAGTGAAGAGGTCCTGTCCGATGTGACGCAGCCGACGATCCTGTTGGTCGGGACCTTGGACCCGAACGCGCTCGCCAACCACCAGTACGCGTTCGCCAACATGCCGAATGCCGAAGCGCTCTTCAAGGTCGAGGTGACCGGAGCGAATCACACCCACTTCGCGAACATCTGTGACATCGGAAACCGGCTGATCAGCCTCGGCATCACCAAGGACATGTGGGAGGGGTTGGGCGCGGCGGCACTGCTTCAGCCCTACAACGACACCTGCACCGACGATGTGTTCCCGATCGCCGAGGCACACAGGCTCCAGAGCCTCTACATGGTGGCCCACTTCAGGCGCTTCCTCCTCGGCCAAGTCGGCTACAACCAGTTCTTGACCGCGGCGTACGCGGACGCGAATGAATCTGCGGTCAGCTTCGAATCGAAGTAGCTGGTCGGGGTCACCAACGGTATCAGGAGAAGCGCACATGAATAGACGAGTCAACGTTCTCGGCGTCGGAATGATTCCGTTCGCCAAGCCTGGTGCGAGCGACGAGTACGACGTGATGGGTGCCAACGCTGCGCGCGCCGCTCTCGAAGACGCAGGGATTGCGTACGACGAAGTGGAGCAGGCTTACGCCGGGTACGTGTTCGGGGAGAGCGCGTGCGGTCAGGCTGTGATGTATCGCATCGGGCTCACGGGGATCCCTGTCTACAACGTCAACAACAACTGTTCCACGGGGTCGACGGCGTTGATGCTTGCCCGTCAAGCGATCGAAGGCGGCATCGCCGAATGCGTGATCGCGGTCGGCTTTGAAAAGATGGAAAAGGGAGCCATCGGCTCCCATTTCAGCGATCGACTCAACCCCGTCATGCGGCACATGAAGGTCATGAACGACCTCCAAGGGTTTACGGCGGCGCCGGGTGCGGCACAGATGTTCGGCGGCGCGGCGAGGGAGTATGCGAAGGCGAACGACACCAAGCCGGAGACGTTCGCAAGGATCTCGGTCAAGGCCCGGAAGCATGCGGCCAAGAACCCCTACGCAATCTTCACGGACGAGCTTTCGCTCGACGAGGTGATGGCCTCTCCCGAGGTGTTCGAGCCGCTCACTCGCTACCAGTGTTGCCCTCCCACATGTGGGGCGGCTGCCGCGGTGTTGTGCTCGGACGAGTTCGCGAAGAAACACGGCAAGGGCGACCTCGTGCAGATCGCGGCTCAAGCCATGACCACGGACTTCGGCTCGAGCTTCGAGCCGCAGAGCATGATCAAGATGGTCGGGTTCGACATGGCGCAGGCCGCGGCACAGCAAGTCTACGAAAAGGCCGGCGTCGGGCCCGAGGACGTCGACGTGGTCGAGCTTCACGACTGCTTCACGGCCAACGAGCTTCTCACCTATGAAGCGCTTGGCCTGTGCAAGGCCGGGGAGGCCGAAAAGTTCATCGTGGAAGGCGACAATACCTACGGTGGCAAGTACGTCACGAACCCCTCCGGCGGTCTCCTCTCGAAGGGCCATCCCCTGGGCGCAACGGGTCTAGCCCAGTGCGCCGAGCTGGTCTGGCAATTGCGTGGCGAAGCAGAGCAACGACAGGTCGAGGGCGCTCGGGTCGCGCTTCAACACAACCTCGGTCTCGGCGGCGCCTGCGTGGTGACGATGTATCGGAAGAACTGATCTGAAGAAGGACACATCCGGCACCCAACTATGCACATCGATCTTCCAGAGGAAACCAAGGCGCTTCGCGACGACCTTCGCGCGTACCTCACCACCATCATGACCCCAGAGCTCGCCGAGGAGCTGAGGCACCTCGAGGCGGGTGAGGGCGGCGAGCTGCACGCCAAGGCTCTCAAAAAGATCGCCGCGGACGGCTGGCTTGGAATGGGGTGGCCCAAGGAGTTTGGCGGGCAGGGCCGCTCGGCTATCGATCAGTACGTGTTCTTCGAGGAGTTTCAGCGAGTGGGTCTTGCCTTCCCGATCTTGACCATCTGCTCGGTCGCACCTTCGATCATGACATTCGGCAACGACGAGCAGAAGGCCCATTACCTGCCTCGTATTCTGCGCGGCGAGCTCGAGTTTGCCATCGGCTACACCGAGCCGGATGCGGGTACCGACCTCGGCAGCCTGAAGACGAGCGCGATTCGCAGAGCCGACGACTACATCGTCAATGGCCAGAAAGTTTTCACCAGCCACGGGCAGAGTGCGGACTACATCTGGCTCGCCGCGCGAACCGATCCTGATACGACGAAGCACAAGGGCATCTCGATTCTGATCGTCGATCGCAGGTCACCGGGCATCACGGTGACTCCGATGCGCACGCTCGGTGACAACTACACCAGCTCGGTGTTCTTCGACAACGTACGTGTTCCGGCAAAGCAGCTCGTCGGGAAAGAACACGAAGGCTGGCGCATCGCGACTAGTCAGCTCAACTATGAGCGAGTCGCGATCGCATCAACGGGGCACGTTGCTCGCTTGCTCGAGGAAGTCGTGCAGTGGGCGAAAGAGACGCCAGCCCCGGAAGGCGGTCGCATCATGGATCGCGCTTGGGTACGCACGGCGCTCGCCAAAATCAAGGCCGGCCTAGACGTAATCGAGCTCCAAAACTGGAAACAGGCCTGGGCAATCGATAA
>JAFDFW010000235.1 GCA_019309605.1 Deltaproteobacteria bacterium
ACGCGAAGACGCACAGCAAAGACCGCCACGGCAAGCACGAGTACACGCTCGAGATGTATGGGCTGACGGCGACCATGGTCCGGGATCGACTCGCTGCGTATATCGAGCGTTTCGCGCTCCCCGCAGCACGGTGAGGCTCGCGATGTCGATCCGGAACAAGAACGTTTTCATCACTGGGCCGACGGAGGGGATTGGCAAAGCCACGGCGCTCGCGCTGGCGCAAGACGGGGCGAACCTTCATTTGCTGTGCCGCAACCCGAGCAAAGCGGAGGCTCTGCGCGGCCACCAGTCTGCATCTGGCCACATCCGACCAGGTCAGGGCCATCAGTAGTGAGTACTTCGTGGATTGCAGGGTGAAAGCGACCAAGCCCTGGGGCCACGATGCATCACAGGCGCAGAGGCTCTGGGAGACGAGCGAGCAACTGGTGGAGCTTTAGAGCTCCTTGGTGGAGCCAGCTACGACTGCAAATCAAAACGGTCGGCGTACGATGCCGTGCGCTCTTTCACTTGGTCTGGGCTGAGATCGAACATCTCCAGCGTATATCGGTGTGTGCCGTGCTTGTCGCGCGGGTTGTTGTCGAGAAAGGTCTTCATACGGTGGTGGACATCGTCGTCGATCGGCCATCCGAACCGCTGGTAGATCCCTTCCACCGCCGCCAAAGGGTCCTGCATGAAGTCGTTGAACCTCAGATCCGCTATTTGGTGCGCCTTGTCCGGCATCTCGTCGCGCGCCGCCAAACAGCGGTCGAGGGCCCAGCCCCAGCGCTCGAGTTGTTCGCGCCCGAGACGTGCTAGGTCAACCGAGCGCTGTGTCAAAAACCGCATCTGATAGACCAGGCTAGACATCGACGGTATGACCGCTGTTGGATCTCGGTGTGTGAAGATGAGCTCGGCATTCGGGTAAACTCGAAGAATGTCAGCAATGAAAGGCAGATGCTGGGGTGCCTTGAGTAGCCAACGATCTCTTTTCACTCGAAACTGTAGATGCTGCAGATACCTTCGATGTGCTTGGTACACGTCGACCTGAGAGCGATTCACGTACCAGTGGTAGTAGCTCGGCACGTCGAAGACATAGTCGTAGTTGCGGCTCTGGAACTCGCGCGCAGTCATCGTGCTGCACTCTTCCGGAAGCTGCGTCCCGACGGGATGAATTGACCGCAGCTCCGGCGCGAGCTTGTCGACCTGCCCATAGCGAGTCCTTGCTTTTTCGATGCGCTGGTCGCTGAGATAGGTTTCGGCTTCTGGAGGCGGACAGGGGTAGAGCACCTCCCAGCCAAGCGGCACCCGGTGCCTCGGATCCTGCGCCAGCAGGTTGTAGAGCACGGTCGTGCCGGTGCGTGGCAGACCAAAAATGGCAGACCAAAAATAAACACGGGCGGCTTGATGTCTTCCTGATCGACCTCGGGGTTGTTCTTTCGGTAGTCGACCATCTCGAGGCGACCCATCAGATCCTGCACGATCGAGTCCTTCGCCATCAAGCGCCCGAGCGTCGAGAGATCCGCGGGGTCTTCTTCGAGCGCCGTGAGCAGTCGTCCGAGGCCCTCGCGAAACAGGTCGTCCCCGAAGTCACTGAGGCCGGTCTGTTTCGAGGCCTCTTCGAGGAGGTCGGCCTCCCGAAGCCGAGGAAGCTCCAGGCCCACCGCGTTCAAGGCCGCGCCGGCGCGATTGAGGGTTCGAACTGCGAAGGGTAGGCGCGGCATCTTTCGTCCTACACGTGGTCGCGCGCCGGAATATCCGCGAGCTTGATGACCGACATCTCCGGAAGGAGGTCGGTTTCGGCGAGGAGAGTCCGCAGCACGACCTGGCCGCGACGGCGACCTTCGGTGCTGACCCAGTTCTTCACCCCGGGGTTCTCGCGGCAGGCATAGATCCGAAAGTGCCCATCGTCGTCGTAGACGGTCTGACGATTGTTGATCGAGACCGGGTAGTGCCGGTAGTCGCCGGCTTGAAGGTAGTTGTCGAAGATCTGGCACGACCAGTACCGGCACGGCACGTCTTTGCCCTCGATGAGGATAGCCTCATCGTCGGCGAGCTTGAACGAAACGCCCGAATAGCCGATGCCCGGACCGGGCAGATTGTTGGCGACCACCTTGGGGTCGATCAGGTCGAACACCTCGTCGGACGTGTACTCCTCGTGCTCTTCTTCCTCGACCGCAAGCTGGCCGTCCGCCCCGATGCGCGTGGGCGTCGAGTGCCCGTCGCTCTCGTACGCGATGTTGCTCATGCCCACGATGGCCGACACCCCCAGACCGGAGTCGACGGTGTCGTGCATGAACGCGACGAGGCGATCGAGCCCCGCTGAAAGATCGGCATTGCTGTACTGCGTCGGAGGCGGCACATCGTTCACGCACTGGATGTTCATGATCCCGGCGCGGTACTTGCCCTTGTCGACATCGATGACGCACTCCGGAAAATACTGTCGGGTCATGATGAACGGATCTTTGGCCTCGAGCTTCAACCAGTTTTTCGCGTTCTCCGGACGCTCCGCGCTGATGTGAATCGTTGCCAGTTGATCGCCGCCGTCCTCTTCGAAGACGATGTCCTTGTCGATCAAGAAACTCGCCATCGAGCGCATGCCTTCGTCGTCGCTCGCGTAGACGACGATCGAAAAGAAGATGTCGTCGCCCCGTCGAATCGTGAACTCGTAGGAGAGCGACTCGTCGAGCTTAGCGTCGTGGTACAGCGTGTCGGGGCCATCCCCGACGAAGCTCCGAATCGGCGTGAACGCGCGCGCGAGCACGGGATGGGCGCGGTCCGCCTCCATCTCGAGCTCGTGTCCGGCTGAGATCAGCGAGGCCAGGTAGCGAAAGCCGTCCGCTCGCTCGCGGGGGCTTCGCGCGCCGATCGGACCGACGATTTTCTCGCCGACTTCCTTGAGTTGGTCCGCAAACCGGTTCCAGGCAGCTTGGCTTGGGGTCGTTTCGTCGGACATCTTACCTGATCACGTTGGTGGAGGGCGTGTACGGGAGGTCCAGCGTGCTTACCAGGCCAGGGCCTTGGCGACAAACCTCCGGGATGGCGTTCACCATCCGTAGCGCACCGGCCTGCACGCCGCCCACAACGTGGTCGCCACCGGGGCTGGACATGGCGCACTCCAGTTGCACGCTGGGGTTGCCGGTGACGGTGCAACGGTGAACGCCCTGTCGATCGGCTGGCGGTTTGGGCCATTGGGGCGCGATGTCGGCCCGTAGACGATTCACGTGTTCCGTGACGACCACGGGTCGTCCGTACGCCATGCCCTCCACGCGAAAGTGGACGGCCGCGCAGCCGTCCTTCGGCACGTGCATCATCGGGGTGTCGAAGGCCTCCGTGCTGTACTCCCGCTCGAAGGTCTCGCGAATCTCATCGAGCTCGATGCCCAGACGGTCCGCAATCATCCGCACCATCGGTCCCCAACCACCGGTCAGCATGCCGGGCATTCCGAGCGGGGCCACGTACGAGGCGGGCTGACCAAAGCCGAATGCCACGCCGGTCAAGCCGGGGTCCTCGTAGGTCGAGTAGTCGTATAGCTCTTGCACCAGGACCTGCTCGACCTGGTCGGCGACCTGTAGTGCAGCCAGCGGCAACACGTCGCCGGAGAATCCTGGATCGATTCCATTCACGAAGAGTGTCGACTGGCCTTGTTCGCAGGCCTTCTCCAGCGGTTCACGAATGGCCGGATCCGCGGCGGGTGGATAGATCAGGAAGACCATCGCGGTGGACAACACGTCGATTCCCGCGCTGAGTGTGCGGGCGAGCTCCGTCACGGTCTCGAGCGGACGAATCTCACCGTTCACCATGTAGAGCACGCAGTCGGGCTCGAGCGCGAGAAGCGCATCGATGTCGTTGGTCGCAATGATGCCCGTAGCGTCCGTCAAACCGGCGACCTCCGCTGCGTCCTTGCCGAGCTTCTCGGGGCTGTGGGCATGCAGGCCAACCAGCTCGTAGTCGGGGTGCTGAATCACATGACGCAGACTGTGATACCCGATGTTTCCCGTTCCCCATTGGACGACGCGATAGGTCATGACGGCGAGGCTCTAGTGCGAAGCCGGTGCGCGTGTCCAAAGCGGTCTGACGCGTTCCGAATTTCAGAAGGGCAGGCCCTTGGCCGAAGCTGCTTGCGTTTTTTGAGCACCTCGATTCCAATAGGAGGCTCCATGGCTGCCCTTCACCTCATACCGAGCAAGCGAAACGGCTCGGCGGCCTCCCCACAGAAGCCGGTCCACAAACAAACCAATCCGCGCCCGCAAAGGCTCCACACCTGGTTCAACCTCATCCCCGTCAAGGAGTTCGAGGACAAGAAGCCGGACCGGGTCCTGTTCCTGGATTCGTTTGTCACCATCGAACCGAGACCCGACGACGGCGGGGCTCCGTACACCGTCTTGTTCGAGGGCAAGCACGAGATGAGCGTCGTCGTTGAGCTCGGCATCATCTTCGTGTGGTACGGAGACGATCTAGCGAATCCCGACCGTCCGTTTCCGAAGTTCTACGAAGAGAAGTACCCCTCTCAGTACGTGTCGAGCCCCTCGACGATATTCGAGGACACGCACATCATGGACTTCGTCGAAAACGGGTCCGACAACTTGCACTTCAAAGCCGTCCACCTTTGGGAGTACTCCAAGATCTATGATCACGAGGTATCGAAGGACACGATCACACTGAAGCAGGACACCAAGTTCCGTTACGGTTCCTGCTCGACACGTCGTTCGATTCGCTTGCTGTCCAAGATCCTACCCCAGTTGGAGCTTACGCAAGACTACGTCTATCACGGGCCCAGCTTGGCCGTCGTAGGCGCCACGGGGGCGGGAACCCCGCGCATGCATGCGCTCGTCAGCCTGACGCCAGAGGGCCCGTATCGGACACGGGTGTATGTCACGATGGCGCTCCATCCGGAGACCTTCCCGCCATGGGCGGAGCGCATCTTTCAGCGCCTCTACCCCAAGCGCGCTCTGTGCGATGTGTTGGCGGGCGTCATGGCCGGTTTCATCAAAAATGAGTTCGATATCGACGCGATCATCTGGACCAACAGGAAGTACCTTCGAGACCCGGCGCTTCTTCCGTCCGAGAAACACATGCGTGAAGTCATTCGTTGGGGTGAGTCATTCTACCCGAAGGATTTCGAGCTGGCCGACGCTCAACCACGCACGCCGAAAGACAAGCAGTGGACACGGCTCGACGACGTGAAGAACATCAAGCCGGGCAAAGTTCACCGATATAGCGTCGCCGGTGAGGAGCTCGTCGCCCGCACGGACACCACAGGAGAGCTTCGTGTGTTCGATGCGTACTGCCCGCACCAGGGCGCGCATCTTGGTTACGGAGGCAAGCTAGACGACGACTGCCTCCGCTGCCCGTTCCACGGCTTCCACTTCGACACCAAAGGACGGTGCATCGGCCCAAACGTCAGCAACAAAAACAAGTTCATCAAGACCCTGAACTTGACGCCCATCGAGCACCGAGTGAACGACGGCCAAGTGGAAGTTCTCGTTTAGAGTCCACTCAGGCCCTTTTTATCAGCTAACCGCGGTCCAGTTTGGGGTCCCCGCCCAGCCTTTGTCAGACTGAAGCCATGAGAATATTGGGGGGATTAGGGCTTGCCCTGCTGCTTGCGAGCGGCTGTGGTGATTTAGGTTCGCGGGCGGAGGCCCGCATTGCTTCGCAGGTGTGTGACGAGCTCTGCGGCTGGCCGGACGAGTGCTTCGCGCAACTCGGCGCTCCGCTAGAGGGCGCAGAC
>JAFDFW010000236.1 GCA_019309605.1 Deltaproteobacteria bacterium
GCGATCATACGCGTATTCGCGCTCCGCATCATCGTGGTGCAGGACGAGCCCGAGCCGCGCGCCACCGCTGCCCAGGGTGGTCCATTGCAGCATCTCGAGGTCGCCATCGGAATTACCGAAGGCGAGGATCGGCCGGCGGCCGATGTGCTTGTGGATACCGACTGGCTTGCCGGCCTTGTCGTCAACGAAGTCGATCCGCGGGAGACGCAGGAGGGAGGGCCTGCCGCCCTGTACCTCGTATCGGGTTTCGATGGAGGTGCCAACCACCCGCTCGCGCGGAATGCCGTAGAGCTGCTCGGCATACGTGCGGATGAACTCGACGCTGCCGCCTGAAACGATGAAGATCTTGAAAGCGTTCGCCTCGAGGTACCGCAGCAGCTCGAGCTGCGGTTGATACGCGAGCTCGGTATATGGCTTCTCGAATTTCGGATGGCGTGCGTCGCGCACCCATTCCGTCACGATCGTGTCGAAGAGCGTGGTGCTCATCCCCGTGTGCGAAGCGACGACGATTTCGACCAGGCCGCGGTTTCCCGCCTCCATGAGTGCATGCCTGTCGCCGTCGATGACTGCCTTGAAAGGCTGCTGCGTCTTCCACTCGGGGTGAACCTGCGCGAGGTCCTTCACACGATGAAGCGCAAAGGCCATCTCCGCGTATAGCGGCTGCTCGACCCACAAGGTCCCGTCATTGTCGAAGGTCGCTACGCGTTCTTCGGGCTCCACGAACGCCGGGTCGTCGGGGTCGGTGACCCCATGAACGAACTCGAGGAGCTTCGCTTTGGTCGCCGTGTCGTTCCAGGAGGGCAGCGGGTCGACGAAGGCTTCCGCCTCGGCACTGGCTTTCGGTTCCTCTGCGCCCGGCTGCTGGGAGCTGGCGCAACTCCACACGAACAGCGCAGACAGCACTAAACCCAGGACCCGTGGGTAGCCTCCGGTGAAACTCATGGCGCGAAATGTAGGAGTGGGCCCTAGGCGCGTCCAGGCCAAGCGGCCGCTTTTTCAGCCCTGCGCGTCGAGGGCCGCGAGAAAGGCGCTTAGCTCGGGCCGTACCCGGTAAATGTCCGTCAAATCGGCAAAAATGATCCTTCGGCTCGGATCGGTGATGAGCACGGTCGGCAGGACGCTATCGGCATCGTACCCCAGCGGTTCCATGAGAAACGGCAGGCCGCCGAGGTGCTCGATGCCCAACTGCCGGGCCAAGCGCCCGTCCTCATCGACACAGAATCGAATCGGGGCATCGAAGCGCTTGGCCAGGGCCCGCGTGTTGGCGGCGGGCTGACGCGAGATCAGAAAGACCTCCACTCCCCGGGCTTCGAGCTCTCGATATTGTGCCGCAATCTCTTTCACCTGCGCCATGCACAGGGGACACCAATTGCCACGAATGAACATGTAGAGGCCGTGCTTGCCGGCGGTTGCGGTGACGGGGTTCCCCTCATCATCGAAAAGCTCGAGCTCGGGCATCATGGCGCCAACCGAGAGGACGCTCTGAACCGGCCGATCGAGAATCGAATACCAGAACACGTATGCAAACGTGCCGATCAACCCGAGGAAGAGCGCATACCAACTCGCAGGCGATTCGAAACCGACGAACGAAACCACCGTGCCGACCAACGCCAACGCCAGCAACGGATACTGATTGCGAGACGTCCTCGCCCGCTGAAACAGCACGAGCGAGGACATGAACACGGCGAGAGGCGCGACCGCAACCAGCGCGCCCACCCAGGCCAGCCCAGCTTCCGGCGCGCGAACCAGATGGGTAATGATGTGCCCGATCGCCACCGACGCGAGGATCAAATACGGAATCGGAAAGTATCGCTTGAGCGCGCCCATGGTCTCCTCGGTTTCGGGTTCAACGTCGAAACCAGGGGGATGTTACATCCTGCACTGACGCTGGCACTGACGCTGACGCTGACGCTGACGCTTAATAAGGGTCGCCCGGTCGCTTGGAGGGGGGAGATGCGACCGGGCGGGGGAGAGCCGGTGGACATATGGGGGGGTTCCACCGACTAAACTTTTTATTTTTTTTGCTACGAGAACGCCTGCGTCCTCATGGCTTAAAAACTAAGTGTTGGGACTGGTATCGTCAATGCCACCTCGCCCAATGAGGTGAATTTTACGGTACATTAGCTCACAGTTCTGTTGGAAAGGAGAAGCGAGGCCCCTGCGCCGGCCATGCTGCCCAAGAGATCCGCAATGACGTCGGCGACCTCGGACGATCGTCCGGGCACGAAGGCTTGGTGAATCTCGTCGGAGAGGCCCCAGAGAGCCGAGATGAAGACCGCGAACGCCGCTGTTCGCCATGCTGACGCAGAGGGCCAGGTGCGTGACGAGGCCGCGGCACAGAGCCAGCCGAGCACGGCGTACTCGAGAAAATGTATGCCCTTGTCGCGTAGCGGGAAGTGGCGGATCCCCGGGACCTCCAGCTCGAATGACGAGATGACGAAGATGAGGGTCATGTACAGAAGCGCGAAGCGCCAGGGTCGTACTCGCTCCCACCAGGTATCGGTACTCAGCTCGCGCCTCCCGCGTCGAGCACAGACAGGCGCGTGCGTCGGCCGGACTTGTTCAGCCCGTCCGCTCCGCTCATGTACCCGGAGAGGCTGTGGCGGTAGGGCTTGTCGATGGTGACGGTCACGATCTCGCCGGTTGGGTCGTGGCCTTCGGGCGCGATGAGATGGACGATTTCGTTGCGCTCGCTGCGGCCCGCGAATCGCCCGGTGTCACCTGGTGACGGCCCTTCCACGAGAACCTGCAACTCTTGACCGACCAGCGATTGCAGATGCGCGAGCTGCTGTGTCTCGACCACGGCGAACAGTCGCGCCAAACGATCGTCCTTCACCTCTTCGGAAACTTCGTCGCCGAGCTTGAGCGCCGGCGTGTAGGGCCGCGGCGAGTACTTGAACGCAAACGCGGCCACGAACCCGACCCGCCGCACGAGCTCGAGGGTCTGCTCGAAGTCCTCTTCGGTTTCGCCCGGGAAGCCGACGATGAAGTCCGAGGAAAGCGTCAGCCCTGGCTTCGCGCGCTTCAGCGCAACGGTGCGCTCGATGTAGTCCTCGGCGGTGTAGCGGCGAGCCATGCGTCGCAGCACGCGATCGGAACCCGATTGCACCGGCAAATGAACGTGCGCGGGAAGCACCTCGAGCTCGGCATGTGCAGCCACCAGCTCGGGCGTGATGTGACGCGGGTGCGGTGAGGTATAGCGAAGCCGCTGGACGTCGGGGACCTCCTTGGCGATCCGCCGGAGCAGCCCCGCGAACCGGGAGGTGGAGGCAGCGGTTCTGGGCTCGGACTTGCTCGCGTCGGCGTCCGCGCCCGGCTCGTGCCACGAGTTGACCGTTTGCCCAAGGAGGGTGATCTCGCGCACCCCCCCCACGACCAGGTCTCGAATCTCCCCGACGATCTCGTCGGCGGACCGGTATCGCTCGCTCCCGCGTGTATAGGGAACGATACAAAAGGTGCAGCGCTCGTCGCAGCCTTTCATCACCGTGACGTACGCCGTGACCTCCCGGCGATCTGCGTGCGGCTTGGCGCGAAGGAATTGCGGGTCGTCCATGTCGAACACCGTGCGCGTGATCGGTGGACCGCCCTGCTCGACATCTCGGATCAAGGCTGGCAGCTCGGGGATGTTGTCCGGCCCGAGGACGATGTCCACGAAGGGCGCTTTTCGGAGCAGACGCTCACCCTCCTGCTGGGCCACGCACCCGGCGACGGCCAGCACGGTGCCTCTCCGGGCCTCTTTGAAGGGCCGAAACGTCCCGAGAAGGCTCATCAACTTGTGCTCTGCCTTCTCGCGCACACTGCAGGTGTTGACGACCAGCAGATCGGCCAGGGCCGGCTCGGTGGCTTCGCGGTAGCCACTCGCCCGCAAGACCTCCTCGATCCGACGGGAGTCGTGGACGTTCATCTGGCAGCCGAAGGTCTGGACGAAGTACTGTTTCATGGAAAGGTGGCGATAGCTTTAGCAGTCGGTAGGTCTCGCGCCAAATGGCCGAAATCACGCCGTTCGCTGGCGGAATTGGGGCTCTCCGCGCTACAAGCCCTAGGTACATGGTTCGCCGGCGATGCATCTGCCTCCTGCTGGTTCTGGCGGGCGGCTGCAAGACGATCCCAGAGGATGCGTACGGCATCGATCGGATCCGCTTCAGCGGCATGGAGGCCCTCGACCAGGAGGCCCTGAGGGGCTGCCTCGCCTCCCAGGAGCGCGACCGGGTCACGCTTTCTTTCGGCACCAGCGCGGACCGGGCATGCGGTGTCCCGCCCTTCGACGGAAAGCGGGTCTCGTTCGACCTGTGGAAGAAGCTTCGCAAGGGTTGGGCCACCCTGGATTCGGCGGTCTTCGACCGAGACGTGCAGCGAATCGAACGCTGGTATCAGGCGCGCGGCTACTACGACGCGGCGGTCGTCAGCACGGAGTTCGACCCGCCCTCGGCCGCAGGCGACGACCGAATCATCGTC
>JAFDFW010000237.1 GCA_019309605.1 Deltaproteobacteria bacterium
CGACGGCTTGCGCGGCGACCTGAGCTCGGCAGACGCGCAGGACGTGCACGTCAGTGGGCCGCTGGCCGGCGCGCCCGCGGTCAAGAAGCTCCGTCTTTGGCGTGACATGCGCCTCCACGTCGAACCGTTCTTCGCGTTTACGATTGGCGACGAGTACTCCCGCTCGCTGATCGTCGGTGGCGAGGCGCGATTCCACTTCTTGGATTGGCTCGGCATCGGTGGCTGGGGCGGCTACTCGGTTGCACAGCTCGACACAAACCTGGCCAAGGAAGTCCAGTCGAAGGGCGTCACCACGAATGCCAACCGCTTAGACCTGCCGAGCCGGGAGAACTTCCCGCAACAAACCGGCCGGATCAATTGGTGGTCGGGCGTGGAGCTTCACTTCGTTCCGTTCCGCGGCAAGCTCGCGATGTTCCAGAAGGTCTTCTTCGACGCGGACCTCGACCTCTTCGTAGGCGCCGCTTTTGTTGGCGTTGAAGAACGAGCGGACGCCGTCGGCCAACCGAGTCCTGGTGACGTCACCTTCTGCGACATCCCAAATGACGGGTGCCTCCCAAGCCAGCTTGCGCGCTCCAAGCGCACGGCGATCGCACCCTCCTTCGGCGTGGCGTTCAGCGCCTTCTTCCAAGACTTCCTGGGCGTCTCCTTCCGGTGGCGCGGCATCCCGTTCAAGTACAAAACAACGACGGCCAAATCGACGGTAACGATCGCATCAAGCAGTTCAACAACATGTTCACCGTCGGCCTGATTTTCGTCCTACCGCCCAAGACGAAAACAACGGACTGAGTCACCGGAGAACAGCGTGCGTCGTGCCGTGGCCCGATCGCGCAGTTATTTTTTTCGGACTTCGCCCTTTTTTCCGAGCGTGTATCCGGTTGGCATTTTCTTGGAAGCCTCGTCCTTCACGTCACCTAAGGTCCAGCCTCGTTCGACGTAGCCGTCGAGCATGCGCATTCTCACGCGGACGCTTTCTTCTGCTAGCAACGCCTTGGTCATCGCATCGACCGCGGCATCGGCCTCGTCTTGGGCTAGGATCGCACCGGCTGCGTGAAAGCGCACCGTCTCGTTCATGTCTTCCAGGAAGCGCGCTACGGCTTCGACGATGCGAGGGTCCTTGCGTTCCTCGAAACTGGCGATGATGTCGATCTTCTTCTGAGGATCGCGTTCGTACTCGGTGTCCATCTTGGAGAGCACCTCGAGCAGGATTGTGGTGACCTCCTCTTCGCCCAGGAGCTCCTTCAGAATCTTGAGCGGCCAGGCCAAGGTCTCGGACGAGTCGAGAAAATCCCGCACGGGCCCGAGGGCCGCCTCGCCATTTTGTACGACGCCCAGAAATGCCGCGTTCTTTTCTTCGCCGTCGGTGATGCTCGGGTCCACGCGAATGGTGAACCGGGTGAGCAGCGCGCGAAGTGCCTCATCCGAACCGTCGCTCGCGAGCACTTGGATCGACTCATATCGCTCGTGCTTCTGAGCGCGCTTGTTTGCAACGCGCGTGACGTGCTTCGAGAGCCCGCCCGCGCCACCTTTGAACACATCGAAAAGCCCCATGACGGGTGAACAACTAGGCTGAACGGACGGACGGTGCAACGAGATGCCGCCATCGCATCAAACGCGCGAGCCTAGTGGATGACCACGGGCTTCAGATTCACCTGGCCACCGATGGTTTCGACCTTGAAGCGCACCATTTGCGCGCCGTGCTTGTTCACGAGATGGGCGGCATTGCCTCTGATCCGCTCAATGAAGCGCTCCTGCGGAACGTTCGAGACATCTTCGCCCACCGACTGCTTAGCCGCCACGTAGTCTTGGTAAAGCAGGGCGTAGTACTGGCTTTCGGGAAGCGCCGCGAGCGCTGCCGCCTGTGGGTCGTCACTTTGAATCGGACCGTCTGAGCTCGGCCGCGACCCTGGGTCCGGCCCGGAAGCGCTCACTGCTTCCCAGCCCCCACTGCTGGTCACGGCCCGGCCCTCGTCGTCTTCCTCGGCGACGCCTGTAAACAAATTGATGAGCTGATTGACCCGATATGACAGGCCGCCGAGCTCCGCGGTTTCCACCTCCAGACGAACATCGCTCCTGCCGTTAATGACTGCAAGGATGTCATCTTCCATCTGCTCGATCGGCTCCATGATGTTGTTGGAAATGATGAAGCCATAGATCGCGACCCCCACCAGCCCCAGCAATGTGAGCCAAAGGATCATGGTGGCTACGCCGGCAAGCGCGGTGTGTCTGCCACGATGGGCCAATACGACGTATCCGGCATCGACGCCGCGCGCCATCGGCAGCGGAGCGGTAACCCCCACGTACTGTTCACCTGCGAGCGTCGCGGCCCACGGCAGCGTCGGCTTTCCCTGAAGCGCGGCTTTGGTGTCGTTGTCGAGTGGCGGCGCGTAGAGAGCCTCTTGCAGCGCATTGCGAACGTCGACATTCGTCGACGTGCTGTAGATTCGCTCGGCCATGATGAACAGTAGGTCGTCTCCGATGAGCCTGGCTTCTTGTTGGGCGAAACCATTCGAAAGGTCGTACCCGACCAGCAGCGCACCGACGACGCCGCCTTGATCATTGCGTACGGCCGCGACGCCGACCTGCAGGAGCTTGTTCTGACGATGCCAAACGCCGTACCGCGAGGCCCCACGCTCGAGAGCCGTTCGAAGAACTGGAACCTCATTGAGTAGTGGCTCTCCAAACATTCGATTGCGGTCGGTGTCGCGCGCGATGACGCGGCCGGTCTCATCGATCACGGCGACGATGTGCGGCGGGTCGCGGCGTCCCCGGGCCGGATCCTGGAACCATTTGGAGACATCCTGTGCCGCGGCGAACGCGCGACCCCGACGCTTGGCTTCGCCGGACGCCGTGAAGACGTTCTGCACGGACTTGCTCGCCGCGCGGCTCGACACCGCCTCGCCTAGGCGGGCGCCATCCGCGCGCCACGACCGCGCGAAGAGCTCAGAATCGTCCCCGATACCGTCCTCGAGCTGCCTCGAAAGCTCGGCTCTGAGCTGGGTGCGCACGACCAAATACGACGCCAACCCCACCAGCAGCACGATAACGAGGTTGCCCGCAATCAGCTTCAGACGCATGTCGCGACTCTCCTCAGAATGACCCCCACCGCCTGATTCCCCCTTTTGATAAGGGGGGTTACACCGGCCGAGCCCGGATTATCACCGTGCTGTTCGGGGCGTCAAGCTCGCGTCGCAACAAAGCTAGAGCTGATCCGATGTTTGGGATCGACCTATAGGAGCACACTGGACAATTTCCGGTAGGGTCCGGATTCGAGGAAGTGGGCGAGGAGGCCCGCCGGGGGTATCCTTGGGCTGACGGCAATGCCGAAGGCGTGGAGCATTTTCTGTGACTGCCCCGAGCTGGCGGTCGATGTGGCGCGGGACGCCGAGCGGATTGGTTTGTCCGTGAAGCCCGAGGTGCACGAGCGCCCGTGGGAAGGGGCCGTCGAAGCCCTGAGCCTGGGCACGCAGGCCGGCCTTGCGGTCGAGCAACCCCTGGCGGCAGATGTCCTGGTTCGGCTGTCCGAGGCGATGCGAGCCCACAAGCAGAGGGTCCCCGTCGCGGTCATCGGCCCGCAGCCTCTGGGTCTGCTCCATGACCTGGGTCTACCGGCGGTCCACGAGACTGGCCCCCTCGCGGCGGTGGCCGCTTTACTGGAGCTTGCGACGGAGCGCCCATGGGCGGCTACGACGAAGGAGCTTCCCGCGGTCGACCGGGTGAGGCTCGGCGAGAGCGTGAGCCATCGAAGTGACGGCCGGTTCGTCCGGATCGACGACGGGCTGATCGCACACGAGGGCGACGGCACCGAGAGCAAGCCGATCGGCTCCCCGCGCAATGTGGCTGCCGCGCTGCGAGCGATGCGCGCGTCCCAGGACCCATCCCGTCCCAAGGTCCCAGTCGTCCAAGGGGTCGAAGCCGACGCCGTCCTCGAGGTGATCCTCGGGCCCAAACGAGCCCTGTCGGATCCCGCCAGCAAGGCGGCACTCGAACCGTATGATGTTCCCCTGCCGATCGAGGAGCTTTGCGCCACGCCCTCGCGCGCGGCATCCGAGGCGGCCAGGATTGGTTTCCCGGTGCGTGTCGCTCTAGCGTCACCGGATCTCCGTCTCTGGGACCACCCGGACCTGGCGGCCGAGGTGTTTTCCGCCGGCCAAGCACGCGATGCGTTCCGCCAGATCATGGCTGTGGCCAAGAACCGTTCGCCCGACGCGAGGCTCCTCGGGGTGACCGTGAGCGCATCGTCGATGGCGCGAACCCTCCTGCGAGTTCGTATGGAGCCCCTGGCGGCGGGTCCCGTCTTGGCCGAGATCGGTTTCGCGGATCCGCACGGACGCGCATCCGCCGACACGACGCAAACCGTCCTGCCCGCGACACCCAAGGCCCTCGAGCGGGTGTTGCTCCGACTGCACGGCAGCTCGCTACTCCTCCAGGGCACGACGCCCGAACGAAGCCAAGCCGTGAGCGCCATCGGCGACGTACTGATGCGACTGGCGGCTTTTGTGCACCAATGGCGCGGTGAGATCGAGTCGGTGGAAGTGAATCCCCTAGCGATCCTGGTCGGAGGCGAGCTCGAAGTCCGAGAAGCCTGCGTCACGGTCGGAGACGCCTTCAGCCGCTCCCTAAACGCCAGCGGCTGACACTGACACCCCGTAAAGCGACTCCGTCGCCACGGGGCTTGCGCTGGCGCCGCAGGCCCGTGGGCGATGCGAAGCATCGGTTGTACGGGCTGACGCTGCTAGATGTACCCGGCAGTCACTGAGCCGCTCTCCCGCACTTCCTCCGGGGTTCCAACGGCAACTATCTTGCCCCCCTCTGGCCCCGACCCCGGCCCCAAGTCGACGACGTAGTCGGCATTCCGGATCACATCGAGTTGGTGCTCAACCGCAATGACGGTGTGGCCGTCCTCTACCAGCTGATGGAAAATGGCGATCAGTTGCTCGACGTCGACGAAGTGTAGGCCACGGGTGGGCTCGTCGAAGATGTAGAGGGTGGGTTTGCGTGCGAGGTCGCGCGCAAGCTTGACGCGTTGGGCCTCACCGCTGCTCAGCGTCGTCGAGCGGCGGCCGAGGGCGAGGTAGCCGAGGCCAACGCGGCGCAGGGCGTCGAGGCGGGAGCGGATGGCAGGCACCGCCTCGAACAGCGAGCGGGCGTCTTCGGCTGGAAGCGCCAGCACCTCTGCGATGTTCAAGCCGCGATATCGGATCTGAAGCGTCTCCTCGTTATATCGGCGGCCCGTGCACAGCTCGCATTCGACTTCGGCGTCGGGCAGGAGCTGCATGGCGATGCGCTGAACGCCCTCGCCTTTACATCCCTCGCATCGGCCGCCTTTGACGTTGAAACTAAAACGGCCCCCGCGATAACCGCGCGCGCGAGCCTCGGGCAGCCCCGCAAACAGCTCTCGCAACGGCCCGAGCACCCCGAGATAGGTCGCGGGGTTCGAGCGCGGGCTCCGTCCAATCGGCGTCGCGTCGACGAACGACACGCGGGCGAGCCCCTCCCCGCCTTCGACCGAAACACCCGGAGGCACTTCAGCGCTCAGTCCGAGCTTGGACCGCACCGACGGCAGGAGCGCGTCGACGACGAGCGAGCTCTTTCCGCTGCCGCTCACCCCCGTCACGCAGCAAAGGGAGCGCAATGGGAACTCGGCGTGGACCTCTCGCAGGTTGTGAAGCTCTGAGACGCGAACGCCGAGCCAGCTTGCGGCTGCCCTGCGTTGCGCCGGTATTGCGACACTCCGGCGTCCCGATAGATACGCGCCCGTCAAGGACTCCACGTTCGCCGTGAACGCCTCCACGTTGCCTTCGGCGACCACATTGCCTCCATGCTCGCCAGCGCCCGGCCCCAACTCGATCAAGCGATCGGCGGCGCGCATCGTCTGCTCGTCGTGCTCGACGACGACCAAAGTGTTGCCGAGGTCGCGAAGCTCATCGAGAGTGGTCAGCAGCCGAGTGGCGTCGGCGGGATGCAGGCCTGCCGTGGGCTCGTCGAGCACGTAGAGAACGCCAGACAGACGCCCACCGAGCTGGGTCGCGAGGTGGACCCGTTGCGCTTCCCCCGCGGACATGGTCCTCGCGCTGCGGTCCAGGCTGAGGTACCCGAGACCCACCTGCTGGAGGAACGCCAGGCGATCCCGGATCGACTGAACCAGAGGTCGCACCGCCGCTTCGCGTTGCGGGGAAACTCGAACGCCGTCAAGCCAGTCCGTCAGGGCGCTCACATCGAGTGCACTCACCTCACTGACAGTCCGGCCGTCGATGCGAATCGATCGCGCATTCTCATTCAGGCGCGACCCGTTGCAGTCGGGACATGTCTCCATTCGTGCAAATTGCCCCAGCTCCTCGTCGAGGAACTCGAGCACGCTTTCTTCGTCTCCGCCCTCGGCGAGCTTGCGGCGCGCATAGTCTTGTGCGCGCCGCTCGAGGCCCGGCAAAATACCCTCAAAGCCCGCGCCACCCTGGAGCGCGATACGTCGTTGTTTCGGGGGAATCTTCTCGAAGGACGTGTCTAAGTCTACGCCGCCAGCACCGATTTTCTCCAGCATCGATCGATAGTACGCAAGGTTGGGCTTCCCCCAAGCCGCCACGGCGCCACGCCGTAACGAGAGGTTTGGATCCATGATCGCCAGCTCCTCGGTGAACCGGCGCGTTCGCCCGAGCCCGTCGCACATCCGACAAGCGCCAAGCGGTGTATTGAACGAAAACAACTGCGGGCTGACCCTCGGAATCGAGGCGTGGCCTTCAAAGCACGTGTAGCCTTCCGAGAACCGATGCCGTGCGCCCTCCTGCTCGCGGAGCTCGACCACGCCCTCGCTCAGCTGGTAGGCGAGCTCCACCGCTTCGGCGAGGCGCGAGCCAATTCCCTCTCGAACAGACAATCGATCGATCACCACGTCGATCGACACCCCTGCAGGCAGCGTTCCGAGATCCTCGAGATCGACCGCCGCGTCGTCCACACGCAAGCGGACGAAGCCCTTGCCGCGCAAGTCGGCGACAAGTTCCTTGGGCTCGTCTGTGCCCGCACGCACGACCGGGGCAAGAACCGAAAATCGGGTTCCTTCCGGAAGACGCAATGCTTCTTGCACGACCTGCGCGACGGAGTGCGCCCTCAGCCGTTCGCCGCACACCGGACAATGCACTTCACCGGCCGTCGAAAAAAGCACCCTGATGTAGTCGTTGACCTCGGTCATCGTGCCCACGGTCGAACGCGGATTGCGCGAAGGCGCGTGCTCTCGCACCGCGATCGCCGGACAAAGCCCTTCGATGACGTCGACGTCGGGACGCCTCAGCTTCGTAAGGACGCGACGCGCATGGCCGCTCAGCGATTCGACGTATCGCCGTTGGCCTTC
>JAFDFW010000238.1 GCA_019309605.1 Deltaproteobacteria bacterium
GATGGCGAGCGTCACGCGGCCGGTGCCTGCGCCGAGCTCGAGCACAGGCCCACCCGACTCGATCGCCAGGCCGGTGTAGAAACGAACGTCGTGCCGGCGCCGGCGGTACGCTTGGTCGTAGTAGCGCCCATCTTCGTAGTGCGCTTCGGATCCGGTGGCGCCGCGCGGCTGCTTGCGCTTAGCCACGGCCATCCGCGAGGTGGGCAGCAAGCTGCGCAAATCCACGGCCCCGGTCGCCGTCGGTGACGTAGCGCGGCTGCACGGGGAGCCGGTCCAAATGTTCCCGGACGTTCGCCACGCCGACGCTCTTCGGGAAGCGCTCGAACGCCGCGGCGTCGTTGCCGCTGTCGCCGACGAACACCCAACGCTCGAGCTCGCTACTCAGATCGAGGTCGAGTACGTCGCCAAGCGCGCGCGCCACGCCTTCTGCCTTGTCCCATGGGCCTGGGACCGCGTGTGCATGCACCGTCGACACCGAGCTGCGCGCGCCCAACCGCTCGATGAGCGCGACCAAGGCGTCGATCTCCGCGCGCGGCAACGACACCGACTCGCCCACATCGAATGCGAGGTCGGCGGATCGTGTCGAGCAGGGCGGCTTGCTTGGCGCGTTCGGACTCGTCGCAGAAGTAACCCTCGTGCGTTCCGGCATCGTCCACCCAGGTCCAGCCCGCGCCGTTCTCCCCGACCGCAACTCGGACCGGCCAGAGGCGCGCGATCACATCTGTCCATCCAAGTGGCCGGCCCGTGACCGCCACCAGTTCGAAACCGGCGCCCGCCAGAAGGTGCATAGCGGCGTACGCATCGGCCTCGACCACACCATTCCGGGTCACAGTATCGTCGATATCGAACACGACTCCGCGAACATGAGCGGGATCCAGCTCTCGGTAGCTCTCCATCTCGGCTCCCCATACCATACCCCTGCACTTGCGGACCCGTTCAGAGCGTCGTACCGTGGAACGAGACGGAGGGGATACGGTGCCCAATCTCGGATTCGGCGAGCTAGTTGTTGTTTTTCTGATCGTGCTGTTGATTTTCGGCGCCGGACGGCTGCCTCAAATCGGCGAAGGGCTCGGGAAGGCGATCCGCAACCTGAAACGGGGCCTCAACACCGATGACGACATCGATGTGACGCCCGATGTGACTCCGGTCGACAAGCAGGTCCCGAAGCAGGCAGCCTCCCGCGTGGAGGACGCCGAAGTCGTGGACAAGGTCGAGACCAAGTAGCCGTCACGGCGTCCGCATCTCCAGGATCGTCTTGCAGCTCAGCCGAAGTGGCGGCGAGAGCTCCGACGACGTTGCCGCTTCCTTGAGCTCACCCTTGCGCAGAAGCGGGGCGAGTAGCAGTGCAGTGTCGAGTGGTGAGTCTGGGTTGCGCACGATCGCGTTACGCGGCCGGTAACGCACGACCCATCGTCGATGACGGTACACGGTTTGCAAGACCGTCGGGTGATTGGGACGCGCCGCGCAAACGCGCACGACGTCCTCCTCCGTGAGCGATGGGTTGTCGAGCAAGATCCGAACGACGTCGGGATGGGGGTCCCGGACAACACGTTGAATCAAGGAGCGGTCGTGTGTGCGCGCGAGTGACTTCCGTTCGCCGAGCGAGAGTGGACGTCCGCGTCCGAAATCGGGTACGCGTCGCTGGTCCTCCTGAGGCTCTCCGTCGTCCGGAGGCGGGGTCACGAAGTCTGCGACCTGGTGAAGCTCGGCCAGTCTTGCAGCGGCGCCCAGCTCGGGCCGCCTCGGCGCAAGGCGCGGCTCGAAGAGCGCCCAGCCAAGCGCGAGAAACACCGATTGCGCATCCGTCCCGCCAAGAGCCGCCGAGCGATGGGCCTCGTCGAGCAGCTGTACGGCGTCGTCGTCCGACAGCGATTCGAGCCGTTCGCAGATCAGGGCCACCCGCATGTCGATCTCCTCGAGGCGTGCCAGCCGTTGAAAGAGCTCTCCGAACGATGTTGCGTCTGCCACGGCCCCGGTGCCCCCACTGGGTAGCCTACCGAGAGCATTCCAAAGCGCCAGCTTGACGCAGTGCGTCGCCGGGCTAGCCTCGTGTGAGTCATGGCTGAGACGGAACAGATTCGGATCATCAAGCGCTACGCGAACCGAAAGCTCTACGACACGCGTGACAGCAAGTACATCACGCTCGACCGTATCGCGGAGTTCGTTCGCAACGGCGAAGACGTCAAGGTGGTCGACAATCGCTCCAAGGCGGATCTCACCAAAGTCACGCTCGCCCAGATCATCTACGAAGAGCAAAAGAGCGGAAATTCCACGACTTGGTCGGTGCAGAGCCTTCGCGGCTTCATTCAGGAGGGGCGTGAGCGCTTCCTCTTGTCGCTGAAAGAGGGGCCGGTCGGCAAGCTCGTGGGCCGTGCCGAGGAGATCGGCGCCGAAGTGTACAGCGCAGCGGACGACCGTGTTCGCGCCTTGCTCGACAGCGCCACCGCGCACGTGAAGCAGCTTCAGGGAGAAGTGCACCGGCTTCAGACTCGAATCGAGGAACTGGAAGCGAAAGTGCGCCAGGGCTCCTCAAAAGACGAGTCGCCTGATAACTTGGAATAATTCCCGATTTCGGGGGTTCTAGGAACAGGCATGCCAGGGAAATCCAAGAAGATCGCCGCTGAGCGGCAGCTTTTCGAGGCGGACGCGCGACCGCATCTGGATACGCTCTATTCGATGGCGCTCCGGCTGACGCGTTCGCCGGTGGATGCCGAGGACTTGGCCCAAGACACCCTCGTGCGGGCTTACCGTTTCTACGATCGTTTCGAGGCGGGCACGAACTTCAAGGCTTGGCTTCTGAGAATCCAGATGAACACCTTCGTCAACCGCTACCGTCGCGCGACCCGCGAGCGGCAGGTCTTCGAGGGCCCCATGGCGGTGCCCGTCGGCGAGGGCGTGATGAGTCGCGCGAGCATGCGTGGCCTCACCGACCCCGTGGACGATGCGCAGCGGCGACTGATCGCGCGCGAGATCAGCCGCGCGTTCGAGGAGTTATCGGACGACGCCCGCGCCATCGTGCTGCTCGCTGACGTCGAAGAGCTTTCATACAAAGAGATCGCGGACGTCGTCGGTTGCCCCATCGGTACGGTCATGTCCCGCTTGCACCGCGCTCGGAAGCAACTTCAAGGCTCGTTGCGCAAGCATGCGGTGCAGCTCGGCATCATCGAAGAAGGCGACGATGACATCGAAGATCCGATCGCGCTCGAAGCGTTTCGTTCGAGGAAGGCGCAGAAGTTATGAGTTGCAAGCTCGTACGACGTCATCTCGGTGCATTCGTCGACGGTGAGCTCGATCCCGCGACGCAGATCGAATTCGAACGTCACTTGGAAGCATGCCCGGGTTGTCAGGAGCACCTCTCGTTCGAAAGCTCGTTACGTCAGCAGACGCGCGATTCGATCGGAGGCATTCATGCGCCCGAGCATCTATGGGGGCGAGCCATCCACCGGCTGGACGCGATCGACGAGGCACGGATGGAGCACACTCCGCTGATCGAAGTGCGGCCCATGCGCTGGCGCCAGACTTGGCCGATCGCTGCGGCCGCGGCCGCAGTCTTGATCATCGGCGGCGTGGTTGGCTTGCCTGAGGGTGCGGAGTACCAAAGCGCCGGCATGCTCCAAGACGTCGTTAACCTGCATTCCCAAGCGCTGCCCTCCGACGTGCAGGCCGAAACCCCGCAGGAAGTCGGTCGCTACTTCCAAGGCAAGACCCCGTTCCCCGTCCAGCCTGCGAAGTTCGAAGAGCCGGGCATGAAGTTTGCGGGGGCTCGCTACATCAGAGTCGGCACCCATCCCGCAGCCGCGCTCTACTACATCCGTGATGGGCGCCGCGTCACGCTACTGGTCTTCCAGTCGCCTGGACTCATGCGAAACGCCCATCGCACACATGTCGGTGGCCGTGAACTCTACTATCATAATGTGGGCGCCAACGTGGTGACGATCCGCCAGCACGCTGGCGTGAACTACGCGTTTTTCGGAGATCTGGATCGCGGTACCCTCTTCCAGCTCACCGCCAACGCCCGCGTCGCATACTGAAAACCGCACCCGCACCTGCGGTTTGCTGCGGTTCTGACGTTGACAGGAGCAGGGCAAGACCTCTATTCTTTTTTCTGACGCTGGCGTAACTTTGCATACGCTTGGGGGCCGGGTTGGACGCACTTTCGCTCAAAAGGCGAGAACGCTGATAATCTGGCTTTGGGAATCGAAGGGGAGTCCAAATGTCGGATGACAACATGTCGAGCGATGTGCCAACGAAGATGAGTGAGCCGCCCGAAATCGATGACGAGATCGATGAGTTTGCGGAGAGTGCCTTCGATGCGCTCATGATGGACGGCGAGGGCGAGTCGTCTTCCGAGCAGCCTGAAGCTGTCGAGGTCGTCGAAGCTGGGGAATCCGCCGAGACGCTCATCACGGCAACCGGCGAGTACGAGGATGTGGAGCTCGATGATGTGATCATGGTCTCCGACGTTCCGCCCGAGGAGTTGTCCGTGGCATCTGCGCCGCCTTCGGCGCCACCTGCATCCATGCGGCCGGAGTCCGCACCGCCGGCGCCGACTGAAGGACCCAACACGGGCGCGATCCAGGTAGCACGCCTGCGTTCCGAAATCTCCGGGCTCAAGGCAAAGCTTGCCGAGTCCTCGGGCGGCGTATCGAGCCGTCAGTTTCTCGATCTTCGCGAAGCGCTGAACACGAAGGACAAAGAGATCCTCGAGCTCCGCGATCAAACGAGTGCGCGCGACAAAGAGATCATCGATCTCAGAGATCAGTCGATCCTGCTCGAGCGTGCGCGCGCCGACTTCGATGAGAAGACGGCCGGCCTCGAGCGTTCCTTGTCCAAGGCGCAGGAGTC
>JAFDFW010000239.1 GCA_019309605.1 Deltaproteobacteria bacterium
TCGGCGAGCTACACAGCAACATCATGGAGATCATCCATCACCGTGCTTTCGGGGCTTCCTCGGCCCGTGCGGCGATCGTGGACATGGTCCTGCAGCTTCGCGGAGAGGAAGAGGCGGAGCACGTGCTGGACGCGCTGAGGGCCCACGGCTTCAACGCCCGCTTGGTCGACTGAATCCGCCGTCACACCCTCCCCGTTCGATTCACGATCCTCCCCACTTTTCCAGAAGCAATGCGGGCGAGGGCAACCAACCGACAAGACAACGGCGAAAGCAACCACCCCGCCGCAGCGACAATCGCTCCCGTCGTTCGCCGCCGCCAAGTCCGCTGCTCATCCGACTTGTCAGTCTCCACTCAACTTTGACCCTCGCACGCCTACAGCGAGTTGACACTCGCGACCAAACTGGCGCGCCCGGGAGGACTCGAACCTCCGACCATCGGCTTGGGTAGCCGACCCCCACCCCCGTTGAGCGAAATCCCGGAAGGGGCGGCACGGGGCCGGCCACAAAATGCACAGAATTTTCGGCACTGGACCGCGTAGTGTTTGGGACATGCCTGGTGCGCCCGGCTGCATCTCAAACGCCCCCACGTCGCATGGCGGGTGGCGAGGTTCGCCGCGCATCGGTGACCTATGGGACGCAAAAGCAAATAGGTAATGGGCACTCGCATGCACCGTTGATGCACACTTCATGGCAGTCGCCGCACGACGTGCCGTCTGGGGCTGCTGTGAAGCTGCACGACCCATCTGCAGGATCGCACCAGCCAACTCGGCATCCGCTGGAGATACACCGCGGACCGAAGTTGCACGTCCCGCTGATGTAGTCGCAGCTGTCCCAGGTGCATAGGTCGCCATCGTCGCAGATCACGCCGTCTTGGCAGGGATACTCTGCGCAGACGCCCTGGATGCAAACGCCCGCAAGGCCATCGAAGTCGCATTCCTTCCCGTCGGCGACCCGCCCACTCTCACACGTACCGGCCTTGTAATAGCAATACTCCAGGGTGCATTCGTTGCCGTCGGGCGGGCACACGACGCCATCACACAGGCGGCCGTCGTCCCCCCCGTTCTCACCGCACCCGGCCATCGGCATCACGCCCAAGGCGCAGACACATAGAAATCCGAATAAGTAACGCATGGCAACCTCCCCGGTTGCGGCGCAGTGCGCCCCTAAGTGCAGTCAAGGAGGTGCATCAGGCGTGCCAGGTGGAAGCCCGGTTTCGTTGAGGTTTTCGCGCCGCTACCGTGCAGGTTTTGCGTTTGGGGCGTAGGGGCGCAGCGGGTGCGTGGCTACGGCTGCACCTCAAACGCACCCACGTCGCACATCGTGCCGCCGGGTCGGGCAGGAAGGTCATGGCTACAACGACCCATCGCACGAACCGGAAGCCCTGTGAACGACGCAACGCGTCGGCTCTACGGGGTGCCAGCGTCGGGCCCAGCGTCAGTGCCAGCGTCGGGCCCAGCGTCAGTGCCAGCGTCGATGCCGGCGTCGGTTCCAGCGTCAGTGCCAGCGTCGATGCTGGAGGTCTGATCGAATCTCAAGGTGAGGTCGTAGGTGCCGTCGATGCCCGGTACATCTCCCTCGACCCGGACCTCGATGACTCCCGCCAACCGGGGCGCGTCGTTCACGGTCAAGTGCAGGTTGCCTTGAATCGTCTGAACTCCGCCATCTAGATTGATCCAGCATCCACCATGGCAGTGACCGAAGAACATCTCTTCGATCGTCGCAGTGTGGAGCCCTTTGCCGGTGAAGGTCACTTCCTCCGGCCTGACGACTCCCGACCGTTCGCTGCGTGTCCACGAGCCCTCACCGGAAATCGGGTCCTCTTGACCGGTCGCGAGATCGGCCAAAGCGACCGCGTCAAACACGATCCAAAGGTAATACCAACGTTCGTCGTCCGCGATGGAGGGATCGTCCCTGCTGCTCGAAGCATAGAGGACTAGCTGAGGCCCCTCGTCCTTCAACTCGACCGATGTCGTACCGTAGCTCTGGTTCTGTCCATCCCGGACGATTTCGAAGCTGTTGGCGTTTGAGCCAGCACAGCTCGCGGCGAGGGCGCCGAGGACGAGCATTGCCAAAACCGGAGCTCTGCTCATGGCTGAACCTCCACCTCAAACGCACCCACGTCGCACATCGTGCCGCCAGGACGCGGCTCGCCGCGTTGGTCCTCGGTCAGCTCGCACATGTCTGCGGGAATCACGTCGATGGCGACGCTGCCCGCTCCGAGCGCATGGGTCATGGTCGGGCCGCCGTTGTCCTGTAGTTGCCCCAGCTTCAGGTCGTCGGCGCTGACGTTGACCTGGTCGGTTCCTTGGTCGAAGCCGCAGGTGTCGCCGGGGGATTCGATATTGTAGCCGTTGGAGTGCCACTCGGCAGGGTTTTGCGTCGCGCACTCTCCCGAGATCACGCTGCGCGAAACCGTGATCACGCCGGGGCCAGAAGGTCCAGGATGGGATCGAGGTGCTGTGCTCGCTTCGTTCTGGCTCCTCGGCTCCGTCCCGTTGTTGAAGATCGCGGAGGCAGAAGGGGCGCCGTTGTCGGATACGGTCGTCTGCGTGAGAATCAGCTGTGCGGCGATGTCGTTGTAGATGCCGCCGCCGGCCGTGGATGCAGCGTTCCCTGATACGGTGCTGTTGACGGCCGTTGCCGGGTCGAGCTTGAACTCATCCGCTCCGACGATGTACATGCCGCCGCCCTGAGCCGCGGTGTTGTTGGACACGGTGCTGTCGACCAGATTGATGGTGATTCCAAAGATGCCGCCGCCCTTGGACGCGGAATTGTCCGTCACGGTGCTGCTGACGAGGACAACCGTTCCCCCACCACCGTTGATTCCGCCGCCGTTCTTCTCAGCGCGATTGTTCGACACGGTGCTGTCGATGATCGTAAGCGTACCCGAGTTGTGGATACCACCACCGTAGTCCGTGGTACTGTCGGACACCGTGCAATTCCTGATCGTCAACGTGCCCGCGTTATTGATGCCACCACCGGTTTTTTGCTGGTAGGCCCCTAGCCCGCTTGCTCTTCCGCGGGTCATCGTGAAGCCGCGAAGCTCAGCCTTGACGGCGATTCCTACCGAGAAGGTGCGATGAGTATCGTTTCCATCGACCGTGAGATTGCTCTCACCATCGAGGATGACGTCGTTGTCGATGATGATCTGGGCTTCCACGACCACCGTTGTCGTGCCGTCACACGCAAAGGTATATGGACCCCCGCCCGTGGCGATGGCGTTGCGAATCCCTTGCTCCGTGCAAGGGAGAACGGTGCCGGCGAGCGCGCACTCGCCATCCTGACATGTGCCTCCGCTGCATTGCGTGCCTTCGGCTACGGCTTCGTTGCTGCACAATCCGTTCGTGGTGTTGCACGCGTCAGCCGTGCAATCTTTGCGGTCGTTGCAATCGGCATCCGCCTTGCAGCGCTCCTCACAATCTTCAGCGACACAGACGCCCGGCAGGCCGTCAAAGTAAACACACTCGGTTCCATCGGGAACCATCAAGCACTGGTCGGGCGTCCATAGATTGTGTCGATTATTGCCACTGCCGCACCCAGTGAGCGCAACGAAACTCAGCGTATAGACACACAGAAATCCCAATAAGTAACGCATGACAGCCTCCCTGATTGTCAGAACACGAGTTGCGATTGTGCAAGATCCCATTGAACTCTGCGTGGTCTTCCGTAGTGGGCTTCTTGCAGCTCGCGCCGAAGCGCTCGCTTGCGGACGCGCAGCATGGCGCCGGTACTGATCAAAGCGAAGAAGCCGCCCATCATGAAAGTCACGCCGGTCCAAGCAACCGGGTCGGTCCACTTTGGGGAGGTTTCGCCCCAATCGCCCATGGACGCATATGCGATCCCCCCCATCAAGATTCCGGCAACCAGAACGCCAGCGGAGACGTAGACCCCAATCTTCCCTCGTTTCACACGAAGCTCCAGCTCTTCGAGAGCATAATTGTGGGCTGCCAACTTCAGCTCACCCGTGCGGACGCCAACCACAATGCTGCCGACAATCATCCCAACGCCGCCAGCGATCGTTAGAACCAGACCGCCAGTACGAAGCCGTCTGCACGGGTCTGAGTCAAACTCACTCACACAGTCACCACGCCGCATACCAAGCAACAAGAGCGTGACACCGGGAACGGTGAGGGCGGCGGGCGCGATGAGGCCGAATGCTGCTCGCCGCTTACGAAGCTCCAGCTCCTCGAGCGTGTATCCGTCGACTGTCCGTGGCGGGCTTGGCGCGACGTCCACACCGGCAGCGTCTAGCTGGAGCTGTAACGCGGGCTCTTCGGATGCTGGCTCGGACGCAGACTCCTCTGCGCTCGGCTCCAGGCTCGCACTTACTGCAGCGTCTTGTCCGCTCGCGCTCAGGGGCAAAGCCGCCAACGCTGCGAGCATGCACGCAAAGCCAACTGAGTACCGCATGACAACCTCCCCGGTTGCGGCGCTGTGCGCCCCTAAGTGGGGGCGTGGGGGCGCAGCGGGTGCGTCGTGTTCGACAGTCGGGCCTGCGCTGACCGTTTTTGAAGCAGCTTGCTAGCCTTACGGCTGCGGGCCAGCCGCGTTGGTCCGTCGTCAGAAGTCCCCCCATATCTCTTTCATATAAGCGACGGTGATCCCCGCGGCGAGGACACCGCAAACAGCAAGGGAGACGCCGACCACAGCAAGGGAGACGCCGACCCCGACGCCAATCCGCTTTCCACGGGGCCAGCCCCCGTATTTCGGGACTTTCCGTGGCGGCCTCGGTACAACTCGCATTCCCGCAAAGCCTGCCTCGAGCCGCAACCAGGACCCTTCGGATAGCGGCGGCGGTGGTGGCCACGTCGGGCGCTCAGGCTCGACACGTTGTTCAACCTCCAAGAGCCACTGCAGCCATTGCAGATCTGACCACTCCAGCCATTCGAGATTTGAAGCGGGCTCTTGCTCGGTCCGCTGATCACCTTGCGCGTTCACGTCCTGGGGAAACCCCACCAACGCCGCGAGCACCAGTGCCAAGGCAAGCCTCATGACACCTCCCCGGTTTGCTAAGTGGAGTTACGTAGATGCATCAGGCGTGCCAAGTGGAAGCCCGGTCTTGCAGGGGAATCTCGGGGTGCGGCACGCAGGTTCTGCGTTCCGGGGCGTGGGGGCGCAGTGGGTGCGTGTTTCGTACCGGGGAGGCCGCTGGAAGCACGGTCGCGGTTCGTTCCGAGGTCTCCAGACTGGCCGGGTCCGTGCAGACCGTTTGACGGCGTGACATAGAAAAAGCCCGGCAGCGTTGCAGCGCTCCGGGCATGGGCCAGCAGTCAATGGACAAACCGCCAGCCGAAGCGAAACCTAGCGCAGAAGACGCCGAAGCAGACGACACGCCTGAACCGCGTAAGGTCCCAGCCGCGCCAGTCGTCGCGATCGCGGGTGTCCCCGTGCGGATACCTCGATGGAAGAAGGACGGATCGCTGGCCTGGCAGAAGCTAAAAGGCCGCCCATCGGAAGGGGCTCAGATGGTCAACTTGACCCGATGGGCTATCGCAGTCTGCGACGGGGACCCCTCCGAAGCAGTCAAGACCGTGATCGCCCGTCTACCGGAGCCAGTGCTAGCGAAGTGCAAGAACGCAAACAGGGACCCCGATGAGATCGGGCGGGAGATTGCAGACCTTCTACCCGACGAGGGTCTCCGAAGCGAGATGATCGCTCGGCGTTTGGATTGCCAGGAAGCGAACCCGGACGTTGAACAGATCTCGGAGAACCGCTGGCGCGTGGACGAGGCAAACATCGCCCTTGTGGACAAGCTGTTGGCCGACATGGAACACGTGGACCGGGCAAGCATCGACCTCCTACGCGAGCGCCCGTGGAGGAAGATCCCGGAGAAGGTCCTGCTGGTCATTCTGCGGGAGCTAGGCTACCGGCGACCCGACAACGTGACCCGTCGCTGCTGAATAGCAGCGGAAAAAGGTCCAGCAGAGGGTCCAGCAGCCTATGGTCGCGAGCCGCGATGCTGCCTAGACCCTGCTTTTTCTGGCGCGCCCGGGAGGACTCGAACCTCCGACCATCGGCTTAGAAGGCCACCGCTCTATCCAACTGAGCTACGGGCGCGTTTGCCGCGTCTCTAGCACGTTAACCCCCTCCTCGAAAAAGGGGATTGCCCCCTCTTACAGCGTTGGGTTGCCGAGGATTAGGTCGGCGGCTCTTTCGGCTACGGCTACGGTGGGGGCGTGGGGGTTCCCGGAGGGGAGTAGCGGGAAGATCGATGCGTCTGCGATGCGGAGGCTTTCGATGCCGTGGACTCTGAGCTCGTTGTCTACGACTGCGGTTGGGTCTTCTGCGGGGCCCATCTTCGAAGAGCCGACCGGGTGATAGACGCTCATGCCCTCGGTCCTCCAGAAGTCGAGGATCTGTTCGTCGGTCTGCACCTGGTCGCCGGGCAGGATCTCGTACGTGGCGTGCGGCTTGAAGGACTCTGACTGATAGATCTTTCGTTGCAGCTTGAAGCCCTCGACGGCCAAGTCCCGATCGTGCTCGGTCGACAGGTAGTTGTGAATGATCTTCGGGAACGCCTTGGGGTCGGTGCTGCGTGCGTGCACGCTGCCACGTGACGTCGGACGAATTGTACAGACGGTCGAGTTGATCCCAGGGTCCGGCGACGCCACCATCTTGCCGTCGCTGTCCATGCCACCTGCACCGGGCGTGAAGTGGATCTGAAAAATCGGACGCTCGGCGCCCTCATTCGGGATGAAGCCACCCACGTTGCACGCAGGCATCGTGAGCGGCCCCTTCTTGGCGAACAAGTACTTGAGCACGCACCACACGACCCTGGGGAACTTCCCATCCTCGGAAAGGCAGTCCTTGGTCTTCACGCCCTGCTGAACCCAAAGCTGGAGATGGTCCTGCAGGTTCGCCCCAACGCCTCGAAGCTCATGCTTCACCTCGACGTCGAGCTCGTCGAGCACCTCCGGGTCACCAATACCTGAGAGCTCGAGCAGCGGCGGCGAGTTGTAGGTGCCTGTCGAAACAACGACCTCGCGACTCGCCGTGGCCTGGTGTGTGTTGCCCTTGGCGTCCACGTACTCGATGCCAACAGCCTTCTTCCCGTCGAGCAAGATACGCTGGGCGACCGCCTTGATCGCGATGGTGAGATTCGGGCGCTTCTTGACATCGGCACTCAGAAACGCATCGGCCGAGCTCCAGCGTTGCCCGCCCTTCATGTTCACCTGAGCGTAGCCTATACCCTCTTGGTTCTCGCCGTTGACGTCGTCGTTGCGCGGGATACCGACGCTCACCGCCGCGTCGATGTACGCATCGCTAATGTCGTACTTCATCTGGACGTTCGTGACATTGAGCTCGCCGCCCTTCGCGTGATACTCGCTGGCAGGCCCCGGCTCGTAGTTCTCCGACTTCTTGAAGTACGGAAGGATGTTGGCATACGCCCACCCCTCGCAGCCCGGCAGCGCGCCCCAGTCGTCGTAGTCCTGCCGCTGGCCACGCATGTAGACCATGCCATTGATCGAGCTACACCCGCCAAGCACACGCCCGCGCACCACGCTTATCTCGCGGTCGTTCATGTGCGGCTCGGGCTCGGTCGTGTAGAGGTTGGTCGTCTTCTTGTCGTACATCAATTGGGTGAACCCGATGGGCATCTTGATCAGCGGGTTATTGTCCTTGCCGCCGGCTTCGAGCAGCAACACTCGGTTGGCGGGGTCCGCCGAAAGACGGTTTGCAAGACAGCAGCC
>JAFDFW010000240.1 GCA_019309605.1 Deltaproteobacteria bacterium
CGTCGCACGTGGCTGCCTGCCTCAGAGCGGCCTCGTACTGGCTGACCTCAGGGCTGGTGGTGCACCCGATCGAGCCAGCGATCAGCACCAAACAAAGCAATCCGAAAAACCTACGCATCCTCTTCCTCCTGGTTGAACTTAAGCACAAGCAAACAGTATGCCTACCGAAAACCAGAGCAATTCCAGCCTAGCGCCTGGGTCAGGGTGTGCCAGCGCGATCATAGTTGCGCGCTTCAGGAGCCATGCTATCGAAGATGAAAATCATTTTCATTTGCAACAAGGAGAGGTTGAAAATGGCTTACGCATCGAAGGGTTTGGTGTTCACGTGCCTGGTGGCAGTCCTGGCGAGCGGCTTCGTTTTGCCCGTTCCGATGGCGGGAGCGCAGGAGGTCCCGGCCGCGACCCCAGATCCCCCGCCCTCCCCGGAGACCGACGCTGGCGCTGGCACTGGCACCGACACTGACACTGGCGCTGACACTGGCGCTGACACTGACGCTGGCGCTGACACTGACATTGGCGCTGACACTGGCGCGGATACCGACGGGCCGAAGATCGTGTTGCCTCCGGGGGAGGTTGCTCCTGATGAACCCGAAGCGGGATCCTATCGGGTCGAGATCGATCCTCTGCGCGGCATGCAGCAAGGACGCATGCGCCGGGAGCAGAAGACCACGATTGGTGGCTATGGTGAGCTTCATCTCAACATGGTGAAACCCGAAGGCGAGAGCTTGAGCTCTCGGTTGGATTTTCACCGTTTCGTCCTCTTCTTTGCGCATCGATTCAACGAGCGCTTCCAGTTCTATTCCGAGGTCGAGCTGGAGCACGCCTTCGTTGCTGAAGGCGGCGGCGTAGCATCCCCGGGCTCGATCCAGATCGAGCAGGCCTTCATCGACTGGCGCTTGCTGAAAGGCCCGAGCGAAGCGCTGTACTTGCGAGCTGGCGCGGTCCTCGTGCCCATGGGCATCGTGAACCAATGGCACGAGCCTCCGATCTTCAACGGCGTGGAACGTCCACAGGTCGATCGCGTGATCATTCCGAGCACGTGGCGCGAAGGAGGCGTGGGCATCTGGGGTCAGCCGAAAGACGAGGTCCGCTATGAATTTTACGTCATGAGTGGGCTCGACGCGAGCGGCTTCTCCGGTTCGAGCGGCCTCCGCGGCGGTCGCCTCAAGATCACCCAGGCGGAGCTCAACGGCCCCGCGTTTGTGGGTCGCATCGAGTGGGAGCCCATCCTCGGCATGGTCCTCGGTATGTCGCCCTACTTCGGATGGGCAGGACCGCAGGAGCTGGCTAGCGTGAACGTGAAGGTCGGCGGCATTTCGGGCGATTGGCGCGTGCTGCGGAAGGGCTTCGAGTCGCGCGCCGTCATCGCCTACTTCCACGTGAGCGACACCGACGCCCTCCGGGTGATTCCGCCCGGCGAGACCGATCCGACCAGCACGGTTGGCTCGAACCTCTTCGGTGCGTATGGGGAGCTAGGCTACAAACTACTACGACACGACGTTTCAGGAGTCGGACCCGGCTTTCGACCTGCCTGCCTTCGTCGTGCCGACCGTCGGTCTGACCTACCGACCGATCCCACAGGTCGTCTTCAAGGTCGACTACCAATACGAGCGCCCGTCCACCGGCGCGCTCGCGAATCGCTGGAACGTTGGCGTAGGCTACATGTTCTAGCCTATGCTTCGTGCGGTAGCATCAGGTCTTCTAGAAAGAAGGCCGCCAGGTCGTGTCTCCCCGACAAACCGCCCTTCTTGTAGACCGCCCTTGCTTGCTGCCGAGCGGTCGCTTCGCTGACGGACCGGACCTTGGCGACCTCCTTGTGACTGAGCCCTTTGAGGAGGAGCAACGCGGTCTCCTTCTCGGCAGGGGACAGCGCCCAGCGATCGAACTGCTGGTCGAGTGCGGCCGCAAGGCCGTTCACCAGATCGCGCGCCTCGCTTCGCCAGCGGTTTGCCTCTGCTTCGGTTGCAACCAAGCGTTTTGCCAGCTCGAGCACTTCGCGCCGAGCGGCTCGAGCACCTCGAAGCGTGAGCACGAGCCGGCGAACGATGAAGATCGATCCGAGCAGCCCTACCAAGAAGACGCCCGACTCGGATACGACGTGAGAAACGGTCGTCCCCTCCCGGAGATCGGAAAAAATGTCGATGGCGGCCAAGACCGCCACAGTAAGGAAGGCCACGAGGACGCCGGCGAGCAGTCGGCCCTCGGACGTGAAGTCAGAACGTCTCAAGCCCGCTGATCCTCTCGTGTTCGCGATGCACGCGCTACCAACCTAGTTGGGCTCTTGGCCGCCGCAAGCCGCCCAGTGATGCGTACGCCCAATCCTCCGGATGTCGAATACCTCCAACCTAACCCAGCGAGATCAGTGCTCTATGACATTTGAACGATGGCGCGCCTAGGCATCGAAGGGCAGCTTGAAGCCGGAGGTCGTTGTCATGGATCAGCTCTTGTTTCATCCGAAAGTCGTTCACCTACCGATGGCACTTGCGGTCTTGATGCCGCTCGTGGCTGGGGGAGTAGCCTTCGCCTGGTGGCGGGGATGGTTCGACCGCCGCGTCTGGTTCATCGTGCTCTTCCTTCAAGCTGCGTTGGCCGGCTCTGGGTTTGTCGCAATGAACAGCGGGGAGGCCGAGGAAGATCGAGTCGAGGAAATCGTGGCCGAGCAGTACATCGAATCGCACGAAGAAGCGGCGGAGGTTTTCGTGTGGGCGAGCGCGGTCGTGCTCGCGCTGATGGGCCTGCCCCTGGTGCTCCGAGAAGGTAGAGCGCGCACCGCCACGCTCATCGGAGCTTGCCTCGGGACTTTGCTGGTCTTTGGGTTCGGATTCAGGGCTGGCGAGGCGGGCGGCCGCCTGGTTTATGAGCACGGTGCCGCGCAAGCCTATCTCGCGCCCGGAGGTGCGTTGCCGGGAGACAGCGTCGACCCTACGGGCGAAAGCGCGGACAGCGACAGCGATGACTAGCGATCTCTGGCAGTGTCCGCCCCCGGCGTGCGGCCCAGCGCCTTTCAGATAGGATTCCTTCATGGTCCGCCTTTTTTCGGCCATTCTCGTCCTCGCCCTCGCGCTCGTTTCCTCGGCCGCACGAGCCGAGGGCTGGCATGGCTCCGCCGCGGCCGGAGCGGACTTCGCCTTCGTTCCCGAGGCAACTGGCTTTGGGTTCGTCCTGTTCGAGGCGATTGGCGAGGACAAGGTCGGTGAGGGCGACGTTCGGATCTACTACAACACCGACACGATTCATCTGGAGATCGAACGCATTCCGATGGGCAAGAACTTCGAGTTCTCGGTTGCCGTTCGCGGCGAGATCGCCTTTGCCGGCCTGCTTCATCAGTACTACCAGCAAGGGCTTCGGCGCTCCGAGCTCGGTTTCAACGCGAGCTATGTGGCCCTCTTGCCGAAGATCCAGTGGCATGTCGCCGACCACCATACTCTCGAGGTGCTCACCAACGTCCGGTACTGGTTCTTCGGTAACAAGAATACTGACCCACTCTATACACTCCCCGCCAACACCGCGGTCTTCGAGCCACGGCTCGGTTACGTCTATTGGAAGATCGATTCGCCCGGTGAGGAGTATCGCGCGTCCAAGCTCTTTCCGCGGATCCAAGGCGTGGCCGTCGGCGCATCGGTCGGCGTCGACGTGCGTTCAGAGGTGCGTGCGTGGGGATTCGTCGGTGATGGGCGAAACGATCCGCGCAAAGCGATCTGGACCCTGAACCAATGGTTGCGCTCGGGGTGGCAGACCGGAGATCGCTTCCGGCTAGAGCTACAAGAGACCTTCAACTGGGGCTGGTTCCAGGACGACATTACCCGCATGCGCGTCGGCGGCATGAATCCCTACGTCCTGGTGATCCCGGGCCTGCCCTGGTCCGCCAACATTTCCGAACGCTTGGCGATCGCGCAACTCAGCGGACACATCAGGCCCAAGAAGAACAAGCCACAGGAGCTCGGGCTGCTCGTTTCAGGTGGCGCCGTCAACGACCCGCGCCGCCAGGGTCTCCTAGACGACTACGGCGGGATCGGAGGTCTCGCCCTGTTTACAGATCTTCGATGGGGCCGCTGGCAGGTTTACGCACGCTTAGGTTGGGCGTTTCCAAGCAACTGGTTGCTCGATAACCCGCATTTCTCGGGTTTCGTCGGCCTTGGTGTCGACGCGTTTTGATTCCCGATCAGCTCTCCGGCTCGACATGAATCGTCACGTCCTCGACTGACAACTGGGTGCGGAGCGCTTCCTCGATTGCGTCGGTGATCGCGTGCGCTTCAGCGGCGGTGATCCCGGAATCCACGGTGACGACCATATCGATAGCCGTCGAGCCGCCTGTCGAACGCGAACGCACGGTCGTCACCCGATGCACGCCGTCAACCGCCCGAGCGACATCGCCGACGGCTTCGGGCTCGACGGCGATGCTGTCGACGAGGATGGGAATCGCCCGGCGAAAGAGTCCAAACGCGAGGGCGAGCACGAACGCGGCGACGGCTATCGCACAGACCGTGTCGAGCCAGGGGTAGCCGCGAGCCGAAAGCTGCCAGCCCACGATCACGACGATGGTGGTCAACACATCGGCAAACGTATGGCGCGCATCTGCGCCCAAGATGTCGGACCTCAGCCGACGCGCCCAGGCGCCCTCCCAGGATGCCAGCCCCACGTTGATGACCAGGACGCCCAACATCAACGGCAACGCCCACGGGTCGCCCGCAGTCGGTTGTGCCTCCCGGCGCAGTGCACCCAGAGCAAGCTCGATTCCCAGCACGGTCAGAAGCGTGGCGAGCACGAAGACGGCCAAGGTTTCGAACTTCCGGTGGCCGTACGGATGGTCGCGGTCGGGCGGCTGCGACGAGATCCGGACGACGAACCAAGCCACCGCATTGTTGGCGACATCGCCCAGTGAGTGAAGCGCGTCACCGAGGACCGCGAGCGACCCCGTCGACACACCGACGACGAGCTTCAGGGCGAGCACTGCCACGTTGGCCAGCCCTTCGATGACGATCACCCGGCGGACTTGCCGGTCGCGCTCGGGATCAAGCTTGTCGTGGCCCACGGATCACACCCCGCATCTTCGCCCTACTCTAGCGCGAAACAGCGAGGTATGGGCAACAGAAGACCGGCGAAAAACGAGCGGCGGTTTGCCGAGCCCTACTGAAACGTGACGATGAGGAGCTTGAGGTCGACCTCGTCTTCGAGGCTGATCTTGGCCGCGACGCTGTCCGTGCCGATGCCGAAATCGTTGCGGTTGACGGTGAGTTTCCCTTTGTAGGTGGTCGTGTCCACGCCCGCGCCGTTCTTGCCCTTCGCGACCTTGAACGGAATGCTGACCAGCTTCGTCTTGCCGTGCATGGTCAGGTTGCCCTTCACCGTCAGCTGACTTCCTTTCGCCTTTACACCTATCGAAGTGAATCTGATCTTCGGGTATTTGGCTGCGTCGAAAAAGTCCGCGCTCTTGAGATGGTCGTCTCGCTTGCCGTTCTGCGTGTCGATCGATGCAACATCGATACTGGCTTCGATTTTGACGCTCTCGGGCTTGCTCGGGTCGCCATCGATGTCGACACTGAACTCCCCGAACTCGCCGTCTACATCGAAGATCACCGTGGCAGCCGTGAAGCTCACCTTACTATGAGTGCGATCCAGCTTGAGCGCCGCAAATGCCGCAAACGCAGTCGAGCTGACCAACAGAACCCCGAGCGCCGCTGCGAGCGCATTACGAACCACATGCTTCATGGACTGTTCCTTTTCGTACATGGCCTTCGGTATGCGCCAGCCGGTCAGATGTTTCAGAAGCCGCTCGACCCGTAACATGTGTCATTCGAGGCGTATATACGCGAACGATGGCTGACTCAGCGACCACAAAAGCCCGCCGTTGGGTTCGTATCTCACACGGCCCAACAGGAACGCCCCTGGCCGAAGGCCCGGTCGGATGGAACATCATGCCATTCGAAGGCAACTTCTACATCCGGCGCAAGTTCCTCCGAACCGATGGGTTCAAGGTGAATTTCATCCCCGGCCTCTGTGTCTACAAGTTCCTCTATGTCTGGATGGACCTGCTGCTCTCGACAGGCGAACGCGTTCGCAACCTCGGCTGGATGTACTGGCTTCCGAACCCACTCTTCCCCTTCATTTGGTTCCGGGTGGCCATCCCCCAAAGTCATCCGGAGCTCGAGGTGGAGTATTCGACCGGCCCGCCGTCCTGATTCACGCACTGAAGAACGAGATGACCTCCGCGCTGGAAAGATCGGGGTATCGCGAACGTTACGCGCCGAGCAGCGTGCTCAGCATGAAGGCACCCACGGCCATGAAGATCCATGAGATCAGGACCTTCATCTTGTCCGGGTTCACGCGGGCCTGGGCCCTCGGGCCGAGTTGTCCGCCAATGAGCACTCCTGGCACCGTGAACATCGCCACGTTCACCGTTTCTTGGAGCGCCTCGCCGCCTCCGTCTTCGATGAAGCCGTAGAGATGGCCCACCGCGAAGATGGTCTTGAGCACGATGGCTGGGAACAGATCCGCGCCCAGGACGCCGACCATCGCCAGCGTCGCAACGCCGATGGAAACAGGAAACAAATACCAGTACTCCAACGACATTTAGTCGCTCGGAATCTGGGCCCAGGTGCGGCCTTCCAAGTCGTAGCGCCAGGTGTCGTTGGTGATCGGATCCATGCCACC
>JAFDFW010000241.1 GCA_019309605.1 Deltaproteobacteria bacterium
GTCCTCTTCGAGCGCGGGCACCTCGACCTTGGCGCCGAGAGCCGCCTGAGGGAACGTCACGTCGAGGCGATGCACGAGGTCGAAACCCTCTCGCTGGAAGTCCTCGTCCGACTGCACATGCACGGTGACGTAGAGGTCGCCGGCTGGTCCGCGGCGCACGCCCTCTTGGCCCCGGCCGCTCAACCGAAGGCTCTGACCGGTGTCGACGCCAGCCGGAATCGTGAGCTTCACGACGCGTTCAACGTCCACTTGGCCTGCGCCTTCACATTCGTCGCATGCTGCCTTGGCGTGCGCGCCTCGCCCCTGACAGGTCGGGCACGTGGTGGTCATCACGAACGCACCCTGCGCGCGGGCCACTTGGCCACGGCCTCCACAGGTCGCGCACCCCTCGAGCTCGCCGCCCTTGGCGCCGGTCCCGCTGCAAGCTTCGCAGGGCGAAGGGTGCGAAAGATCGATCTCACGCTCTACACCGAACGCCGCCTCCCGAAGCGACAAGCTCACGTCGACACGGATGTCGGCGCCGCGCACGGGACCGTTCGGATCGCGTCGCTGACGGCCAAAGCCGCCGAAACCGAAGCCCCCGCCGCGGCCCCCTCCGAAGAGATCTCCAAAGATGTCTTGGAACTGACTGAACACATCGCCGATATCGCCGAACCCCGGCCCGCCAGCGCCACCCAAGCCCGCATGCCCGTACTGATCGTACACCTGCCGCTTCTGCGGGTCGCTCAGGACGTTCCTCGGCCTCGGGGTTGTCGGGATTGCGATCCGGATGATGCTCGAGGGCCTTCGTGCGGTAGGCCTTCTTGAGCTCGACCACGGTGACTTCGCGGTGGACTTCGAGAACTTCGTAGTAATCTGGCTTGGACATACAGGTCTTCAGGGTGGCGGGCGCGTGCAAGATAAGTACGTTGGCCCCCCGGTCAAGCTGTGCGCCTGCCTGCAAGAAAACGGGGCGTTTCTGCTCAGTCCTGGAAGCCGGTCCGCTCCGAGGCAGGGGTTAGAACGTCGTTCACGAGACCTTCCGGGAGCTCGCCCGCCCGCTGGAACGCCCGCATGTGCAAGATCGGCTCGCCCCCGAGATCGGCTGCCGTTCGTCCTCGGATCTCTTGAACGTACTTGCGTGGCTCGAACGGAACCAAATTGGAGAGAGGCTCGGCGTCAACGCGCTCGAGCAGCCCCAGCAAGGCATGAAGCGAGTTCATCTTCATGTAAGGGCAGGTCGCGCAGCCACCTGCCGTGGAGCAACCCTCGCCGCCCGCAACGCCTGGCACGACCCCGAGCCCGCTCTGCTCATCTTGCGCGATGGCTTCGCCTGCGACCGGGAAGATGATCTCGGCCGACAGATCCGCCCCGCCCTCCGAGGCGTAATCTCGAAGCTTCGCCTGCACCTGCCGGACGATCGGAGTGATCATGCCAGCCTCCGTGCCGAGGATGAATCTCAAATTGGCCTGTTCACCGCGCGCAATCGCCTCGTCGACTTTGCCGAGAACGAACGCCAGGATGTTCGAGGTCGAGCCGACGACGCCGTTGCCGCTGCTCTGTGCCTTCAAGGCGAGCTCGAACATTTCGCCCGGCACCTCGAGGTGCGCGGTAACGAAGACATCGGAATAGTTCTCACGAACGAGCTCGACGACCTCACGCCCGAACATGTGGTGAACGATGCAGGTGCCCTGCTCGAAGTAGTGAAACCTGGGCAGCAATGATCGAACGGACGCTTGATCGTGCGCCGGATGGAGGTGGCGAATCTGCTCGTCGGGCATCTCGGCAAGGCTTTGGAACATGTGCGCGAGGTTGTCGCCCATATAGGTGTCCGGTCCGAACCAGATGTGGACGTCGGGGATCTGCGCAGCAGCCTGCAGGACCGTCCGCACGACGTTCGAGGACGTGCAGGTGATGGTGGGCACAATCGCATGAGCCTTGGCCTTGGTGCGGGGTTTCGGCGGCCTCCATGAGGTACGCGCCATACGCCGGCGCTTCAGCCGACTCGGCCAACGAACAACCGATGGGGTCCGCTGCCACGCGATACACCGGGATGTGCGCATACCCCGACGCGTCGAGCATCGCGCGGACGTTCTCGCTCATGAAGTCGACACCGAGGACGGTAATCGTGCGAACGCCCTGCTCGGCCATCGCGATCGCGCGGTCGGCCATCGCAAGCGAATCCGACACGTGGGTGTGCGGCCAATCACATGCGGAGAGCACGCCCTGAAGCTCCGGGTCCATGTAGAAGTGAGCCACGACGCCGGCGTTCTTCTCACGGAGCAGCGCCGTCAATCGCAGGACGAGCTCGGGATCGGGCTTCAGAAAGGCGGCTTGAGCCTCGGCAAACGAACCCCGAGGGATCAGCGCGTCAGCTGTAATTCGTAGCGATGGAAACACAGGCAGTGTCATCTGCGACCAGCTCCAAAAAGCGGAGTATACCTCCTGCCCGGCGCCCCGCATGTCAAGCGAACCCACATCGACTTCGGTCTACATCCACTTCCCCTGGTGCGCACGCAAGTGCCCCTACTGCGACTTCGCGACCGAGCCGATTCGCGCAGAAGCGCTGCCGCATGAAGAGTACGCCGATGCGGTGCTGCGTGAATTGGACGCGCGCGCCGCGGATCTGCAGGGGCGAGCGCTGAAGTCGATCTTCTTCGGTGGTGGGACGCCGTCGCTCTGGGGGCCCAGCGCGTTGGGGCGAGCGCTCCGGGGAATCACCGGGGCCTTCGACCGCGTGCGCGACGATCTCGAGGTCACAGTGGAGTGCAATCCGAGCTCGCTGACGCGAGAGAACGTGGCCCTCCTTCGCGAAGCCGGCGTGGGCCGCTTGTCGATCGGTGTTCAGTCCTTACGGGATCCACACCTGCGCTTTCTCGGCAGGCTGCACGACTCCGTGCGGGCGGCGGCCGCGCTCGAAGAGGCGACTCAGGAGATGCCCCGCGTGAGCGCTGACCTGATGTTCGGGATGCCGGGTCAGACGCTCGAGGAGCTGGGCGAGGACATCGCCCGCATCGCGGAGGCCGGCGTCCGGCACGTGTCCGCGTACGCGCTCACCATCGAGGAAAAGACGATGTTCGGCTCGCTGCACCGTGCGGGTAAGCTTCGAGTCGCCCCCGAAGAGCGGTACGCCGATCTGTTCGAGCATGCCGAGCGACGCTTCACGGACCTCGGATGGACGCACTACGAGGTGTCGAACTATGCGGCCGAAGGAGAGGAATCTCGCCACAATCTTCACTATTGGCGCGGCGGCGCTTACGTGGGGCTCGGCGCCGCGGCGGTCGGCTGTCTCGATCACGGGCCAGGGCGCGCGGAACGATGGCGGAACGACCCCAACCCACAGCGGTACCTCACGCAGCGCACGCTCGAGGCCGAGGTAGAGGAGTTGGGCCCCGATGAAATCATCCGTGAGGCCTTGATGCTCGGGCTTCGTACGGTCGACGGGATGAACCTGGTCGCAACCGAGATGAGAGCCGGCCAGGACCCGAAGGCGGGCCGCGAACGGGAGATCGAACGCGCCATCGACAACGGCAACCTGGAGCAAGTCGGGGACTGGCTGCGTGTTCCGCACGACCGCTGGCTGAAACTTGACGGCATTGTGCGAGACTTGTTCTAGAGTGCGGACCGGTGAAGCTCGATTTTGAAGAAGTCTCGGTCGCTGGCCTGACCAAGTCCTACGGGCCGACGCTCGCGCTGGCCGGGGTGGATCTGAGCTTCAACGCCGGGACTGCCACTGTCATCCAGGGCTCCAACGGGTCGGGCAAATCGACGCTGCTCTGGCTCCTCGCCATGCTCGCCTACCCGACACGCGGCGAAATCAGGTACGGGCAGTACGGTGTCTCGCGCGCCGACGGCCTTCGGGGTCGCATCGGTTTCGTCGCACATCAGCTCCAGCTCTACCCAGGGCTCAGCGGTCACGAAAACCTCGTGCTCGCGGCCAAGTTGCAGAACATCCCGTACGCAGAGAAGCGCGCCACCGACCTCTGCGAGGCGCTCGCGCTCGGCGAGTACTGGAACCGGCCGGTCCGTACCTATTCCCGGGGCCAGGCGCAGCGCGTGTCGATCGCCCGCGCCCTGCTCCACGAGCCGCGCCTGCTGTTGATGGACGAGCCCGCAACCGGCCTCGACGTGAAGTCCACGGCGTCGGTGGTCGAGTTGATCGAGCAAGAAAAACAAGAAGGCGCGATCGTGATCATCGTGACCCATGAAGCGAAGTTTGCGAGCGCTGTGGCCGACCGCGTTCTTCACATGGACCGTGGTCGAATCGTGGAGCCCGCAGTATGAACACCCTCCGCGCCGCATGGCTGGTCGCCCTCAAAGACTTCCAGCTGGAGCTGCGCACGAAGGAGATCCTGACCTCCACCGGGCTCTTTGCCGTGTTGGTGGTGACGCTGGGCTCTCTTGCCTTCTACACCGACCCGGTGAGTTCGCCGGACGTCGCGCCGGGCGTGCTTTGGATCTCGATCCTGTTCTGCGGGATTCTTCTGATTGGGCGAAGCTGGGCGTTGGAGCGCGAGAACGACGCGGTGTTTGGGCTCTTGCTAGCGCCGATCCCGAGAGCCTCGATCTACATCGGCAAGACCATCAGCGCCCTGGTCCTGCTGTTCGCAGTCGAACTCTTGCTCGTCCCATTGTGCCTGATCTTCTTTCAGATCGAGCCGAGCGGCATCATGCTTCCGCTTCTGGCGCTCGTTTTCCTCGGCTCGATTGGGTTCGTTTCGACGGCGTCGCTGTTTTCCGCCGTGGGGATCCGCACCAGGGCCCGCGATCTCATGCTGAGCGTGTTGGTCTTCCCGTTGGTGGCTCCCGCCCTCCTCGCATCGGCGGTCGCGACACGCGAGCTCTTTGCTGGGGCGACCGTGACCGAGATCTTAGGCTGGATGCGCATCCTGGCCGCCTTCGACCTCCTGTTCGTCGGCTTCGGTGTCTGGGTGTCGCGCCATCTCCTCGCGGAGACCTGAACGTTCAGCGATAGGCTCGTATCAGATCGAGCGCGACGGGGTCCGACCAGTCGAGTGCGCCGTCGTACCGAAAGCGCACGAGGCCGTTGGCGTCGATGATCCAAGTCTCGGGAAAGAGCTTGGTGCCGAACTGCTCGGTCACGACCTTGCGCTCCATGTCGAGAAGGCTCGTGATTCGCGAGCTGCGGGGAATGATCGTCTCGGCCTCCTCCCAGCTGCGGTCGGTCGAAACCGCGACGACTTCGACATCGCCCCAGTCCTCGATGATCTCCGCGAGAAGCTCGATGGTCGGCATCTCCTGGATGCAAGGCCGGCAGGTGACCGTCCAGAAGTTCATGACGATGACTTTGCCGCGCTGCTCCGACATCTTCCACTCACCGCCTCCCTGCTTGGGAAGGGTGAAGTCCGGCGCGAGGAGTGACGCTCCCAAATAGTGTGGAACGCCGCCTTGGCCGTCCATCAGCTGCTCGAAGCGCGCGTTGCCGAGGAGCGCCCGGAACGGGGCCTCTCGCGCGCGGGCCTGCGCATCCACCACGGCACCCGTAAAGATGAACACTAGGGGAAACGCAATTGCGGCCACGATGATGGTGGCGATGACGTCACGTCGAGACACGCCGGTGCCTTAGCGCTTTTCGAGGCCGAGTGAAAGTGGATCGTCCGTCTCGGGTGGGCGCACCTTTTCGCCGCTAATCAGCAGGTACACGCCGTCTTCGTCCTCGCGGATGGAGTCGCTCATCTTGCTCACGGCGTGGTTGTCGAACCGGGCTGGGCATCGACCCTCGCGAACGGCGCACCAGAGCGCGCCCTCGGGGCCCTGACGGAGTGAAGCGGGATCGAGCCGTTCCCGCAGGTCCCCAGAAAGAACCAGCCCGACCCCTTCAGGAGCTGGCTCGACGTCTTTCACGAAGTACGCGGGCCCCTCGATGGCGACGTAGGCCCAGTTGATCGAGTTGCTCAGGCAGAAGCGCCCATCTTCGGCGCGGTCGATCCAGCTATCGAAGGAGCGCGTCAGGTTCGGATGGTTGATAGGGTCCTCGCCGCTAAACCAGCGGCCGCGCGCGTCGCGGCGAAGCTCGGTCTCTCGGGTGCGGCCTTGAAGAAACTGCGCTGGGTCCATGACGCTTCACAGACTACAATGAGGCTCGATGGCGAGAAAGAGCCGAAAGCTCGTGGTGGTATCGAACCGCGGCCCGTATCGGCACGAAGCCACCCGGGGACAGGAACGCTGGGTACGTGCCGCAGGCGGTTTGGTGACCGCCCTCGATCCGGTATTGCAACAGCGCGG
>JAFDFW010000902.1:0-772 GCA_019309605.1 Deltaproteobacteria bacterium
AACTCCGCGCTCTCGAACCACGGTTGACGCAGGCGCGGGAGCGTTGCATGGGTGATCGGGGCTCTCGCGGGAGGGCGAGCATGCCAGGAGTCGAAAGTCGATGCAACAGCGAGTTGGTGCGGATAGGGCGCACAAGCTGGCTTTCCCTGTCGGCCCAAAGTACAGATGTCCGGTTTTCTCCAAAGTAGAAATGTCCGGTTCCCCTGAGTCCGTCTTCGGCGCCGCAGGGCCCCGGGGCCTCGGCGGCCGGCTCGGTTCAAATGGTCCCCTGCCAGTGCTCATGCCAGAGTTCGCCGAGATAGCGGTCGCCGTGGGCCGAGAAACCCCGGCCCTCGCCCGGCGTCGCGCCGAACTCCCCAAACACCACGCCGCGGTTGGTCTCGTACAAATCCACGCGGACGAAGGAGCCAAAGGAGCGCCCCAACTTCCGTGCCGCCTCGCACAGATTCTCGAGCGAATCGGGGCGGCCAAAGGAATCGACGGACTCCTTCGACTTGAACATCGGCTGATCGAAGCGGCTCCAGTCCTCGCGAAAGCACGCCCAGTCACGCCGTTCTGAATCCCGGCTAACTGCGGAGATCAGGCCGATGGCGTCGCCGAACACGTAGAATTTGTACTCGACGGGAAACCGGGTTTCGCCCTCGGGAGTCCGGAGGAATTCCTCGACGAGAATCAACTCACGTCTGGGTCGCTTTCGAACCCAGGCGCGCAGCTCTCTTCGCAGATCTTCTGGGGTCTTGGTCCGACCGGTCATAAGATCGACTCCATCCTT
>JAFDFW010000902.1:811-2230 GCA_019309605.1 Deltaproteobacteria bacterium
TCCATCCTTCATGGCGTAGACCCCTTCGGCTCGGGTCCCCGCGGTCGGTCGGATGACGAAGGCGTTGGGCAGATCCTCAAACGGGATTTCCTCGGAACCATGGCCGCACCAGTAGAGCTCGGGGACCGCCACGGAATGGAGAGCCGCGAACTCCCGGGAGTTATGCTTGTTGGTCAGCTGTCTTTGCCAGAACCTGCAACAGCGCCAACTCTCGAGGGGCAACTCCCGGGTCCGATGGGTGTATCTGCAGCGAGCCCGCGTGTGGGTGGTAAGGCGCAGCCTTCTCCACAGGCGCATGCGGCGCTTAATCCGGACAGATATCAAGGGCGGCACCCGCATGCCCTGCCAAGCTACCGCATGAGGAGATGGGCGAACAACCGCAAGGTCCGTCGTCCCAAGCCCTCAGCACCGATAGGCGGGCAGCCATTGAGTCTACTGACGCGTTTCTCTACACTCAGCCGCCGAAGCAGCCCCCAAAGTGCAGGAAGAGGGCCAAGGATGAGAATCCTCAGGCCCAAAGCCGTCCGGCGCGAGCAAGTTGGCGGTTTGGTCTGCATGCCGAACCGGGGAGCGACGTCCGGGTGACCGCACGCACTTCAGAGGCATTGATGCCAGCACACCCGGAAATCCAGACGCCGCTCTTCCGCGAAGTGTATCCCGAAATCGTGAAGGGTTCGCGCTACTACGACTACGCCGCGAGCGTCGCCGAGGTCCAACGGCGGCTTGGGCGAAGAGAGCGGCCCCTACGTATTCTCGAGGTTGGCTGCGGCACCGGCCGCCTGATCGTCGCGATCGCGGCGCTTCCCGAGGTGGTCGCTCATGCAGTGGACGTCGATCCCGAAATGGTGTCCGCAACCAAGACGATTGCGGCCGCGAGTGGACGGTCACTCCACATCGAGAATGCCAGTGCCACCGACTATCGCTGCGTGGACGGAGGCTTCGACGCGATTTTGTTTCATGGAGCCGCGTTGTCCACGGTGCAGACGGCCGACGGTCGCTACGTGGTCGACGCCAGCAGTTGCGCCGAGCGGAGAGCCGTGATCGAGCATGCCGTGTCCTCACTCGCGGCGGGAGGAAGCCTGGGGATTCTGGTCGAAAGCGAACGAACGCTCGAGTTTGATCTCTCCGGCGGGAGAAGGTATGTGCGCCGCGTCCTGTCGGCCGAGAATCCCGCCCGACGCACCCATTCTGTCTATGCGGGCGAGGAGCTGTTGATTCGACTCGAGATCGTCCGGGAACGCTGCCCGCTCTCCGTGTTAGAGGGAGAGCTTCGTAACGCGGGTTTGGAACCAGACCCATCGCCTCCTACCAGACCTTTCTTCTGGAGTCGCTTGTGCGGACCGAGGGTATGAGGGCCCCCTCGCTCGTCCAGCCCGCGCGGCAGAGGGCACGGAGGCCGTTCGAGGACACAGGGAGAAC